>JBOGIC010000598.1:0-2082 GCA_050744985.1 Acidimicrobiales bacterium | reverse complement strand
TCGGCGACGGTCCGCAGCAGTGGGTCGCGCCGGCCGTGGAGGTCGTCCTCGCCGAGGGGTACGCCACGGTGGCCGAGCAGGATGCGGCGCCGTTCGACTGGGCGAAGCCGCCGCTCGTGCGAGCCGGCGTGTACGGCGACCACCTGGCGGTCACCGTCGACCACCTGGTGTGCGACGGCAACGCCATCGGCCCGCTGATGGCCGAGGTGGTGCAGGCCTGTGCGGGGGCGCCGGCGCTCGAGCCGCCGGCCGTGCAGTTCCCCGACTTCGCCGTGTGGCAGCGGGCGAACGTCGCCGAGGAGACGCTCCAGCGCCAGCTCGACTGGTGGGTCACGGCCCTCGACGGCGCGCCGCTCGGGCCGGCGGTGCCGTTCGACCACCTCCCTGACCGTCCGAGCCGTCGCATCGCCTCGCGCTCCTTCACGATCGGCCGCGGCCGGCTGGACGCCGTAGCCCGGGCCACGGGCAGCACCGTGTTCGTCGCCGCCGTGGCGGCCACGCAGGCGGTGCTGGGACGGGCCGGCGGCACTTCGGACGTGGTGATGAGCACCACCGTGAGCGGACGCACCCGGGCCGAGCTAGACGGCGTCATCGGGACGTTCTCGGGCATCGGGCGCATCCGGGGGGACGGGTCCGTCGACCGGGCGCGCGAGTTCATCCTGGGCATGTTCGAGAACCAGGACGTCCCGTTCCTGCGGGTGCGCCGCGCCGTGCTGCCCGACTTTCCCGCCGACCCCATCGCGGTCATGGCGACACTGCCCGTCGACTTCCAGTACTTCCGCACCCACCCCGACGATCCCGAGCTGTTCTTCCGCGGCCAGCTCCACCCGCTGTGCATCACCCTGCTCGACGACGGCGCGGCCGTCACCGTCGAGCTCAGCTACAAGCTCGATTTCTACGACCCACCGACGATCGGTGCGCTCGCGGCCGCCCTCGAGCGTGAACTTGAGTAGAAAGTCGGCAAATAGCCGACCTTTTACTCACTGACGAAGGCGGGCGGCGAGCTCGGCCACCGTCGGGGCCTCGAAGACGGCGGTGACGGGGAGGTTGAGGCGGGCGGCGATCTGGGCGGCGGCGAGGGAGTGGCCGCCCAGGTCGAAGAAGTCGTCGTCGACGCCGACGTCGGGGCGATCGAGGACGGCCTCCCAGACCGAGGCGACGGCGACCTCGGCTTCGGTGCGGGGCGGGGCCGACGCTGCCGGGCGGTCGCGCGCGAACAGGTTGCGCACGCGGGCCTTGACCACCTTGCCCGACGGATTGCGGGGCAGGGCGTCGAGGAGCAGCACGCGGTGGGGCACCTTGCGCTCGGCGAGACGGGAGCGCACGAGGTCCTGGAGCTCGCGGGCCGTCGTGGGGGAGCGGACGACGACGGCCGCGACCACGTCCTCGCCGAGCACGGGGTGGGGGATGCCGACCACGGCCGCCTCGACGACGGCCGGGTGCTCGTACAGCACGTTCTCCACCTCGACGGGCGAGACGTTGGCGCCGCCGGTGATGACCAGGTCCTTCTTGCGGTCGGTGAGGTGCAGCACGCCGTCGGCGTCGAGGTGGCCGAGATCGCCGGTGCGTACCCAGCCGTCGACGAACACCTCGGCCGTCGCCTCCGGGTCGCGGTAGTACGTGCGGGTCGGGGTGCCCCGGCGGCGCAGCCAGATCTCGCCGTCGTCGCCGATGCGAACCTCGGTCTCGCCGACCGGCCGCCCGACCGCCGCCGGGCGGGACGGGTCCCACTGCGCCATGGTGCGCGCCGGCCCCGCCTCGGTGAGCGCGTAGGCGTTCCACAGGGTCGCTTGGGGGAAGGCCTGGGCGAGCCGGGTAAACAGGGCGGGGGGCGCCGGCGCGGAGGAGAGGATGACGCGTCGCAAAGAGGACACGTCGTGACGGCGGTAGGCGCCCGAGGCCACGAGCATCTGGGCCATTGCCGGCACCAGCTGCAGGCGCGCCACGCCGAAGCGGGCGACCAGCCGGCACAGCTCGTCGGGGTCGAACGACGGGAGGACGATGGCGGTGCGGCCGGGAATGCGCAGCGGCACCCGCATCGCCTCCTGCCCGGCCTGGGTGCCGATCGGGAAGGCGTGCAGG
>JBOGIC010000597.1:0-8286 GCA_050744985.1 Acidimicrobiales bacterium | reverse complement strand
GTTGCAGGTCGGGCAGGCGCCTTCGGAGTTGGCGCTGAACAGCGCCGGCTTCACGCCGTTCGCCTTCGCGAACGCCGTGCGGATCGGGTCGAGCAGCCCGGTGTAGGTCGCCGGGTTGCTCCGGCGCGAGCCGCGGAACGTGCCCTGGTCGATCGACACCACGCCGGCGCCGGCGGGGATCGACCCTTGCACAAGCGAGCTCTTGCCGGAGCCGGCGACGCCGGTGACGACGACGAGCACCCCGAGCGGGATATCGACGTCGACGTCGCGCAGGTTGTGCGTGGTCGCTCCGCGGATCTCGAGCGCGCCGGTGGGCGTCCGCACCTTCTCCTTGAGGGTGGCCTGGTCGTCGAGGTGCCGGCCGGTGATGGTTCCGCTGGCCCGCAGAGCCTCGACGGTGCCCTCGAAGCAGACGGTGCCGCCGGACGTACCGGCGCCGGGGCCGAGGTCGACGACGTGGTCGGCGATCGCAATCGTCTCCGGCTCGTGCTCCACGACGAGCACCGTGTTGCCCTTGTCCCGCAGGCGCAGCAGCAGGTCGTTCATCTGCTGGATGTCGTGGGGGTGCAGGCCCGTGGTGGGCTCGTCGAAGACGTAGGTGACGTCGGTGAGCGAGGAGCCGAGGTGGCGGATCATCTTGGTCCGCTGTGCCTCGCCGCCCGACAGCGTGCCCGTGGGCCGCTCCAGGCTCAGGTAGCCGAGCCCGATCTCCACGAACGAGTCGAGGGTCTCACCCAGCGCCTCGAGCAGCGGCGCGACCGACGGTTCATCCAGGCCCCGGACCCATTCGGCCAGGTCGCTGATCTGCATGGCGCACGCGTCGGCGATGTTCTTCCCGTCGATCTTCGACGATCGCGCCGCCTCGTTGAGCCGGGTGCCGCCGCAGTCAGGACAGAGGGTGAACGTCACCACGCGCTCCACGAAGGCACGGACGTGCGGCTGCATCGCGTCGACGTCCTTGGACAGGAACGACTTCTGGATCTGCGGGATCAGGCCCGTGTACGTCAGGTTGATGCCTTCGACCTTGATCTTGGTCGGCTCCTTGTAGAGCAGGTCATGGAGCTGCTACTTGGTGAAATCACGGATCGGCTTGTCGGGGTCGAAGAAGCCGCAGCCTCGGAAGATGCGGCCGTACCAGCCGTCCATGCTGTAGCCGGGGATCGTGAGCGCACCCTCGTTCAGCGACTTGCTGTCGTCGTAGAGCTGGGACAGGTCGAAGTCGCTGATCGAGCCCATGCCTTCGCAGCGCGGGCACATGCCGCCGTGGTAGATGGCGTTGCGCACCACGATCCGTTCTCCCTTGCCCTTGTCGACGGTCATCGCTCCACTCGCTCGCCGGGTGGGGACGTTGAACGAGTAAGCGATCGCGGGCCCGATCTGGGGCTGGCCGATCCGGCTGAACAGGATGCGCAGCATCGCGTTGGCGTCGGTGGCGGTGCCGACCGTCGAGCGGGCATTGGCGCCCATCCGCTCCTGGTCGACGATGATCGCCGTCGTCAGGCCGTCGAGCACGTCGACGTCGGGCCGCCCCAGCGTCGGCATGAAGCCCTGCAAGAACGCGCTGTAGGTCTCGTTGATCAGCCGCTGTGACTCCGCGGCGATCGTGCTGAACACGAGCGAGCTCTTGCCCGAGCCGGAGACGCCGGTGAACACCGTCAGCCGGCGTTTCGGGATCTCGATGCTGATGTCTTTGAGGTTGTTCTCGCGCGCGCCGTGCACGCGGATCAGATCGTGGCTGTCCGCAAGATGCAGCGCCGGCGACTGTGTACGGGTCGTCGTGGCGGTGCTCATAGTGCCTCCATCGAGGGTCGCCGCCGGACGGCTCAGCGCAGTTCCTGGATGCGGATCAGGTTGCCCGCGGGATCGCGGAAGGCGCAGTCGCGAATCCCGTACGGTTGCTCGGTCGGCTCCTGGACGACTTCGGCGTCGCCGGCCTGCAGGCGCTCGAACGCGCCGTCGAGGTCTTTGGTGGCCAGGTTGATGCTCGCGTAGGTGCCCTTGGCCATCATCTCGGCGATGGTGGCCCGCTCGTCGTCGGTGATGCCGGGGCTGGCGGCCGGCGGGTACAGCACGATGGCCGGGCCGGCCGCGCCGGCGGGGCCGACCGTGATCCAGCGCATGCCTCCGTACGCGACGTCGTTGTGGACCTCGAAGCCCAGCGTGTCGCGGTAGAAGGCCAGGGATGCCTCCGGGTCGTTGTGCGGCAGGTAGGTCTGGTGAATGGTGATGTCCATGGCGGTCACCGTAAATCCGGCTCGGGGGCCGGCGCTTCTCGATTCCTGACCGGTCTGGTGACCTGCTTCGCCACACACGGCGGGATCCCCACCGTCGCGCCCGCCGCCTCGCGCCGGTACACGCTGGGCGGCACACCGACCAGTTCGGTGAAGCGGGTGCTGAAGGTGCCGACGGACGAGCAGCCCACCGCGAAGCAGACGTCGGTGACGCTGAGGTCACCCCGACGGAGCAGCGCCATCGCCCGCTCTATCCGTCGCGTCATGAGGTAGCTGTAGGGCGACTCGCCGTAGGCGAGGCGGAACTGGCGGCTGAGGTGCCCGGCCGACATGAACGCGTCCCGGGCGAGCGCCTCGACGTCCAGCGGCAGCGCGTACTCACGATCGATCCGGTCGCGAACGCGGCGCAACCGGGCGAGGTCGCTCAGGTGCTGCGCGGCGGGCTCCCCCACGGTGGTCGAACGCTCCTACCTCGTCCTGCTCGAGCACGTGTCCCTACCAGTCAACCAAAACCCCGGGTTGTTGCCCCGTCTGAGGGCAGTTCGTCGAGCTCACCGAAGAACACCACGAACCTCCGGAGCCTCCCGTCGGCCGCCCTCTCGACGACGTCGATGCCCCGCACGATCTCGATGATCGCGTCCACGCGCGACGTCCTAGGGGTACGGCCAAGATAAGATAAGCCCGAAACCCGCAGTACGGACGGTGAGCCACTTTTCTGGGCGGTCGCCGGGGTGAGCCTGTTGAGCCATGCTCTTCCCGTGGCTCCTTCTCCTGATCAAGTTCGTCGGCGGCGCACGTGGCGCTTGGCGGATCGGCCGACTGACGGTAGCCGGGCGATCCCTTCCTGGTGTTGATCGCGTCATCGTCGAAGGCGCCAGGCATGCCCGGGGTGATGCCCACTGATCAGTCTGCGCACCGTCGGCCAACCTTGCCGAAAGGGGCGCGATCGTTGCGGCCTGGCCGGGTCTGGGACTCCGGCAAGCCGCGCCGACGTGTCGAGCTGAGCGCTGCATCCGCGGCTTGATCCCACGCCGTCAGTCACTGCGACTGCGGTGGCGTCAGTGAGAGGCCTGCCGGCGGGTCGAGGGCCGCCGGCAGGCTCCCATCAGCGACAACGCCCCGACGACGGCCGCGACGGTTGAGGCGCCGAGAACCCCGATCTTGGCCGCGTCCTCCAGCGCGCCGGGGGTCGAATGCGAGCTCGGACACGAACAACGACACGGTGAAGCCAATGCCGGCCACGGCGGCGATCCCCACGACCATGGGCCAGGTCGCCCCGCCAGGGAGCCGCCCGAGGCCGCTGCGAACGGCCAGCCATGACACGGCCGTGATCCCGACGGCCTTGCCCACGACGAGGCCGACCATGACGCCTGCGGTCACTGCCGCGGCGCCGGGGGCGGCGAAGGAATCCTCCGTGATCGAGACTCCGGCGTTGGCCAGTGCGAACAGCGGAACGACGAGGAACGTCGTCCACGGGTGCAGGAGGTTCTCGAGGCGCTCGGCGGGCGATACCGACGTCTTGGCCAGCCGGGTCATAGCGTCGAGCTCGCCGGGGCTGGGCTCGTCGGCCAGATGGGCGGCCCACTTCCGTGCCACGGCCGCCGGCGTGTGGGCGCGGGCCGGGGCCAGCAGGCCCAGCGCCACGCCGGCGATGGTGGCGTGGACGCCGGACGCCAGCGTCGCCAGCCACACACCGGCGGCCAGGGCCGCGTAGGGGGCGAGCCACACGACGCGGGCCCATCGCAGGCCCAGCATCACGGCCACGAGCCCGGCGGCGACGGCCAGGAAGGCGGGCTGGACGTCGGCGGAGTGGAACAGCGCGATGACGACGATCGCCCCGATGTCGTCGACGATGGCCAGCGTCAGCAGGAACAGCTTGAGCGATGCCGGCACCCTCGCTCCGAGCAGGGCGACGACGCCGATGGCGAAGGCGATGTCGGTGGCCATGGGGATGCCCAGCCCCTCGACCCCGGGCCCCCGGCCGTGGCGGCCAGGAACAGCAGCGCGGGCACGACCATGCCACCAACGGCCGCGATGGCGGGCAGGGCCGCGGCCCGGGGGCCGCGGAGGTCCCCGTGCACGAGCTCGCGCTTGACCTCGAGGCCCACGACGAAGAAGAACACCGCCAGGAGCCCGTCGTTGACCCAGTGCCTGACGTCCTCGGCGACGACGAAGCGGCCGAGCCTGAGCGAGAGGTCCGTGCCCCACAGGGCCCGGTAGGAGGGGCTCCAGGGGGAGTTGGCCCAGACGATGGCCACCACCGCCGCGCCAAGGAGCACCACGCCGCCCGCCGCCTCGGCCTCCATGAACTCCCGTACGACCCTCGGGACACGCCGTCCTGGCATCGCCGCGACAGCCCCTCCGAGCTCGGGTTGCCCGTCGGCGTCGTCGGGGGGTGATGGAGGCCATGGCCGCAGCTCCTGGGTCGCGCGTCGAAACATGCTGCCGACCAGGCTTCCCGGCTCACCATCCACCGAAGTGGCGCGGACATTCTGCCTCATGGCCCGGGAGGGCCCAGCGGCCGAGTCGCTCACCCGCATCGCCGGTTCGACACGTCCCGTCCGGGCAAGTCGCCCGCATACTCGACGCACGGCTTCGTCGTGGTCTCAGGCGCCCAGGGCAGACGCGCGTCCACCGACCGTCGAAGCGGATCGCCGCGGGAGCCAGGGTCCCCACGTTCCGCTCTGGACCGACAAGATCGTCAGGGCCGCCGCCGTGGTGGTCACCATGGGCTGTGGCGACGCCTGCCCGCCTGTTCCCCGGGACGGGCTACGAGGACTGGGACCTCACGGACCCCTTCGGCAAATCGGTCGAGGAGGTCCGCCCCGATCCGCGACGAGATCCGCAGGCGGGTCGCCGAGCTCCTCGACAGGCCCGGCGTTGGAACGGCGTCGAACCCGTAGCTTCCGCTGGACGAGCGCTTAGATCCCTTCGGAGCCTGTGGCGCGCGGCCCAATGTCGGTTGAACTTGTTGGGACAGGCTTCGACGCGCCAGCGGTGATCAGCCCGGGCGCGCGGCGAGGCGTACGTGCTCGATGACGCCGCAATAGGCGCCGGCACCGGCGGCGTCGTCACCGGCGGCGGCCTTGGCCCCGAGGGCCTTGAGGTCGTCCCGCAGCTTCCGCATTTCCCGGATCCGGCGGTCGAGGTCGGCGACCTGGCGGTGCAGCACGTCCGCCACATAGCCGCACGGCCGCTGGCCGCGATCGCGAAAGGCGATGATCTCGCTGATCTCGTCCAGGCTGAGACCCAGGCGCTGAGCGGTCTTGATGAACGTCAGCCGCTCTACGTCGGCCTCTGCGTAGTCGCGATAGCCCGACGGGGTGCGGGTTGGGTCGGGCATGAGGCCAATCCGCTCATAGAAGCGGATGCTCTTGGTCGTCACCCCGAGGCGGTCTGCCAGCTCACCGATCCTCATCGGCGACATTCTAGCGGGATAGAATGTTGTCCGGCCCGTCGAAGATCCGGCGCAGTCGCTTGACCTTACCCTTGAGTAGAAGGTATACGGTGCCGTCGACGGACCGACAACGGGAGGCAAGACATGGCTGAGGCAGCGTCGGCGATCGCCAAGCGCCGGGTGGAGATCTTCAGCGCCGGCTGCAGGACCTGCCAGCGCACCATCGAGCAGCTGCGCGAGCAGATCGACCCCCGCCACGAGATCGTGATCCACGACATGAACAAGGACAAGCGCGCGGCCGACAAGGCCGAGGCCTTCGGCATCCGCACCGTGCCCGCCGTCGTGGTCGACGGGTCCCTGCTGGCCTGCTGCAAGAACAAGGGCCCGACCCTGCGCGAGCTGCACGCCGCCGGCCTGGCCAAGCCCGGCCAGATCCACCTCGAGTCCTCCTAACTAATCACGTCGTCGCGTCTTCGCTCGATGGGAGGGTTTCTGGACGCGGCGTCCAGGTCGGCGAGCGTGAGCGCGGCACGGCCGCGTTCGGCCGGGCTGGCGCTTGCCCTGGTGGCTCTCCTTGGCGCGTGTGGCCGGGGGGGCGACACCAAGGGCGACCCGCTGGCGCTGGCAGGCAAGCCCTCCGACGCCTGCAGCCAGGCGATCGTGGACGGCCACAACAGCGAGGCGGCGGGCCGGCCAGCGCCGTTCCTTCCCTCTGTGCGGGAATGCGCGTCGCTGGCTGCTTGGACCCAGGCGGCCAAGGACTTCGGCATCGACCTCAAGGGCCGGGAGCCTCAGTTCGTCAACAACACCTGTGAAGCTGCCGCCCCGGAGGTCAAGGCGCTCACGATCTGCCTGGAGGCGAAGGCGGCCATCAGCGACCCGCGACGTATCCCATGAGGCAACGTTTGAGCGACGACAGAGGAGCTGGTACGAGGTGACGGCTCATGACCCAGGGCGCTGGGTGCCCAGCAGCCGTCGGAGAAGCGCTGGGTCGGCCGGCCACGCCTCGGCCAGAACCGCCCAGGGGACACGCCGAGCGGCGTACCGCAGCGCGAGGGCGACGACGACCACGTCGTCCAAGGGGCCGATGATCGGGATGAACTCCGGGATCAGATCGATCGGCGACAGCACCCACAGCCCGGCGAGCACGACGGCGACCTTCGCCCTGCGGGGCACCCGCGGGTCCGTTCGCAGCCGGCCAACGAGCGTCGCACACGCCGGGAGGAACCCGGCGAGGTCTTTCAGGACGCCCTCGGGCAGTCGGCGGGCGAGCACGAGGAGCAGCGCCCACGACACGACGATCGTCGCTCCGCCGATGATGAGTGCGGTCAGGATGGCGCTCAACCGAACCTCGGTACGGCCAAGACGAGCCCGACACCTGCGGTAGGGGCGGGTGGGCGCGTGTCCGGGCGGTTCTGGACGCGATGCGTCCACGAGCGGGCCTCTCAGCGACCGGATGCGGCCGTCCTGACCGAGCCTGTGGAGATTCGTGCCGCTCCCTCATCGATCGACGAGGAGCAGATCGAGCGCTCGGCGCCGGTCCTCGGCGCTCGGGCGGGTGTAGCCCAAGGTGGTCTCGAGGCGGGCGTGGCCCAGGAGCTCGGCCACGATGACGAGGTCGGTCCCATCACGCACGAGGGTGGTGGCGAAGGTGTGCCGCAGGACGTGGGCGGTGATCTCGTCGTCGAGGTCGGCACGGGCGGCGATGCCGGTGATGACGTCATGGGCCCCCTTGACGCCGAGGCGCCGGCCTCGTTGGTTGAGGAACAACGCGGAGCTGTCGTTGGCGCCGGGCCAGTTCGGGCGCTCGTCGAGCCAGCCTGCCAGCACGGCGCGCAGCTTGGGGTGGAGCGGCACCTCGCGGGCCCTCTCGCCCTTGCCCAGGATGCGTAGTGCGCCCTTGCGGGCCGAGAGGGCGACGTCGTCGACGTCGAGAGCGACGATCTCGCCGATGCGGGCGCCGGCGTAGAAGGCGACCAGGGCGAGGGCCTGATCCCGCGGCGAGGGACTGCCCTCGGCCGCTCGCAGGTATCGCACCTGAGTCCGCTGGTTCAGCGCCCGGGGCGCCGTGTGGGGCAGCTCGACCCTGGCCGCCCGGGCCGGGCCGAGCCGGCGCCGGATGTAGAGGTCGTCGACGGCGGCCAGGGCGCCGTTCACCGTGGCCGGACTGCGCTTGAGCACGGTCTGGAGGTGGGTCCGGTAGTCGCGCACGGCCCAGTCGCGTCCGTCGGCGGTGTTGAGCGCGTCCCCGTCGGTGTGGGCGGCGGCGAGCCAGGCCAGGTACTGGCGGACCTTGGAGGCGTAAGTGCGACGGGTCTGGTCGGCGAGGGGGGCGCTGGCCAGGGCGTCCACATAGGCCTCGAGCACCGCCGCCAGGGGCTCGCCCAGCTCGACGGCCACCCGCCCTCGCGGCCCCCGCCGAGGTGGTGTCGTGTTCTCTGAAGTGACTTCCGGGGGCTGGCGCTGGCGACGAGACGCGTTCTCTGAAGTGATGCCGAGGACTGCTTCAGCCCCCCAGGGTCTCGTCCAGCTCGGCGAGTACGGCCCGGCTTCGCTCACTGAGAGGTTCGCCTGCGAAGACCTGCTCGGTGAGGCGGACGACCTGCTCTGCGGTGTCGACGCCGACGAGTCGGGCCAGCGTGACGATGTCGGCGATGT
>JBOGIC010000596.1:0-3249 GCA_050744985.1 Acidimicrobiales bacterium | reverse complement strand
CCTAAGAGCGCTCCGCGCCGCCTTCTAACCTCGCGGTGCTGTGGCTGAGGAGCCCGAGGGTCAAGCCTCGGCCGGGAGCTGGTTCCGCCGGCGCCGGCCCGAGCTGTTGAGAGGGGAGCTGCTCCCGCCCGAAGGCACGCGCGCGCCGGAGGACGAGGAAACCACCCGCACCGACGCCGTGCTCGCCGACGACGATCTCGGCGGCCCGCGGCTGCTCGGCTCACCCTCGTTCTTCCGCTTGTGGCTGGCCCAGGTCGTGTCCTCGCTGGGTGACTGGATCGGCCTGGTGGCGGTCCTGTCGCTCGCGGCGCGTATCGGTGGCAGCTCACCGGAAGCGGCCGTCGGCATCGTCATGAGCGCCCGCATGCTCCCGGGCTTCTTCCTCGGGTCGGTCGGGGGCGTGCTCGTGGACCGGTGGGACCGCAAGCGGGTGATGGTCACCTGCGACGTGGGCCGCGGCTTCGTCCTGGCCACGTTGCCGTTCATCGACACGGTGGCCGGCCTGTTCGTGGCGTCGCTCCTGCTCGAGGTGCTGACCCTGCTGTGGTCGCCGGCCAAGGAGGCGTCGGTGCCGAACCTCGTGCCGGCGAGCCGTCTCACGACCGCCAACTCGCTCTCCCTGGCGGCGGCCTACGGCACGTTCCCCATCGGCGCCGCGCTGTTCGCCTCCCTCACCAAGGTGGCCGAGTTCTTGGGCCACCACACCGGGCCGTTGGGCTTCCTCGAGCTGAACCAGGAGTCGCTGGCCATCTACGTCGACGTCGTGACGTTCTTCTCCTCGGCCGCGCTCATCGCCACCCTCGCCCTGCCCCACAACACCCGGAAGAAGGGGCGCATCGACGTCGGCCGCACGTTCACCGAGTTGAAGGAGGGATGGCAGTTCATCGGCCACAGCCCCATCGTCCGGTCGGTCATGATCGGCCTGGGCACCGGGCTGATCGGTGGCGGGATGGTGGCCCCGCTCGGCCCCGTCTTCGCCGACAAGGTGCTGCATGCCGGGCCGGCGGGCTTCGGCCTGCTCCTGACCGCGCTCGGCACCGGTCTGGCGGTCGGCGTCATCGGCCTGTCCACCGTCCAGCGGCGGGTCCCCCACGCCACGGTGTTCCCGTTCGCGGTGCTCGGGGCGGGCGTCGCCCTGATCCTCGCCGCGACCACGTCGACGTTGACGGTGACGATGCTGTTCATCGGCGCCCTGGGCGTGTGTGCAGGCGCGGTCTACGTCCTGGGCTTCACCCTGCTCCAGGAGAACGTCGAGGATGAGCTGCGCGGCCGCATCTTTGCCACGCTCTACACCTTGTCCCGCCTGTGCCTGCTCATCTCGTTGGCGGTGGCGCCCTTCCTGGCGGGGGCGCTCGACAGCCTGTTCGGTGGCCAGGTTGAGGTGTTCGGCGTAACCGTCGAACTGGCGGGCGCCCGCCTCACGCTGTGGCTGGGCGGCCTCATCATCCTCGTCGCTGGCGTCCTCGCCCTGCGGGCCCTGCGCCCGGTGCACCGCCCGACGTGAGCGGGCCCATTGGTCGCTTCATCGTGCTGGAGGGGGGCGAGGGGAGCGGCAAGTCGACCCAGGCCCGCCGTTTGGCCGACCGGCTCGGCGCCGTGCTGACCCACGAGCCGGGTGCGACCGGCCTGGGCCGGCGGATCCGGGAGGTGGTGCTCGACCCGGGCGCCGGGACCATCAACGCCCGGGCCGAGGCCCTGCTGATGGCGGCGGACCGGGCCCAGCACGTGGCCGAGGTGGTGCTGCCGGCGCTGCGGCGCGGGCAGACGGTCGTGTCCGACCGCTTCTCGGGCTCGACGCTCGCGTACCAGGGCCATGGCCGAGGCCTGCGGGTCGACGAGCTGTCGGGGATCAGCGCGTGGGCGGCCGGGGGTGTCGAACCCGACCTGGTCGTGCTGCTCGACGTGCCCCTCGACGATGCGCTCGGGCGGGCGTCGGGCGGTGACCGCATGGAAGCCGAGGCCCGGGAGTTCCACGAGCGGGTGGCCGCCGGGTACCGCGCGCTGGCGGCGAGGAGCCCCTCCCGCTGGATTGTGGTCGACGGGCGCGGGACGGTCGACGACGTGGCCGAGCGGGTGTGGAAGGCGGTGGGGGGATGACGGCGCCCGTGTTCGACACCGTCGTAGGCCAGGACCGGGCGGTCGCGCAGCTACGGGCGGCGGCGCCGGCGCCCGTGCATGCCTATCTGCTCGTCGGGCCACCCGGATGCGGCAAACAGCCCGCGGCCCGGGCCTTTGCCGCCGCCCTGTTGTGCCCGCGCGGCGGCTGTGGCGAGTGCGACGTCTGCCGGCGCGTGCTGGCCGGAGTCCACCCCGACGCCGTCGTCGTCGAGCGCGAGGGGGCATACATCAACGTGGCCCAGGCCCGGGAGATCCAACGCCTGGCGCTGCGCTCGCCGAACGAGGGCACGCGCAAGGTGCTCACGCTTGTCGACTTCCACCTCGTGCGCGAGGCCGGCCCCACCCTCCTCAAGATCGTCGAGGAGCCGCCCGAGAGCGCCGTGTTCGTCATCCTGGCCGAGCACGTCCCGCCCGAGCTGGTGACGATCGCCTCGCGCTGCGTGCGCATCGACTTCGGCCCGCTCGCGGCCGAGCACATCGTCACCGGGCTGGTCGCCGAAGGCGTCGATCCGGCCACGGCCGAACGCGTGGCGGCGGCGGCCGGCGGACGGATCGACCGGGCCCGGCTGCTGGCGCGCGATCCCGACTTCGAGGCCCGGCGGCAGGCCTGGCAGCGGGTGCCGGCCCGTCTCGACGGCACGGGTGCCACCGTCTCGGTCCTCGCCACCGAGCTCATCGAGCTGGTGTCGACGGCCGCCGTCGCGCCGCTCGAGGCCCGTCACGCCGAGGAACGGGCCGCCCTCGAGGAGCGCATCGCCCGGTCGGGCGAGCGGGGCGCCGGGCGGAAGGTGCTGATCGAACGCCAGCGGCGGGAACTGCGCCGCCTGCGGGCCGACGAGCTGCGCTACGGCCTCGCGCTGCTGGCCGGCGCCTACCGCAACGCCGTCGCCGCCACCCCCGGTCCCGCCCCCGCCGACGCCCGCACCTACCTCGCCGCCCTCGACGCCGTGCAGGCCGCGTCCGAGAACCTCGTCCGCAACCCCAGCGAGATCCTGTTCCTGCAGGCGCTGCTATTGCGGCTGACCCCCCTCGCCGACGCGCGATACTCGTCGGCTACGCCCGGGTAGCTCAGTCGGTAGAGCAGCTCACTCGTAATGAGCAGGTCGTCGGTTCGAGTCCGACCTCGGGCTC
>JBOGIC010000595.1:0-5694 GCA_050744985.1 Acidimicrobiales bacterium | reverse complement strand
CGGACCTTTGGTTCTCACGGCGGTTCTCACAGAACGGGGTCGTCCGGAGGCGAAGGGGGTGACCGGGTCGGGCGGCGTGACAGTGGGTACACGCCTCGGTCGGCCACCGCCGGGAGTCAGGCCTCTCATGTCACAGGACCACGCTCAGTGGTCAAGCCGAGGCGGAAGCCCCGAGCCGCTGTCATGCACCCGCCTCCAGGCGCGCCCATCGGTCCTGAACGTCACAGGCCACCCCTAATCCCCACCACTCGGCGACGGCCTCCCGCCTCTCGAGCGAGACCGCTAGAAGGGTCATCGTCCGTCCTACAACACTTCGGGGACGGGTAGTGGCGCGATCTTGCCGGTCGTTGGAAGAAATTCCGGAGCAAGTGTCACTTTGGGCCCTGCTCGCACACCAGTAGTGCTTACGGAGCGTCGCGGTGACGCTCGGCTACGGGAGCGTTCATGCGGCACTCGAGGAGATCTTGGGGGCGAAGCCAGAAACTCTGTCCGCTTCGCGCCGTGGCAGCGCCCGTATTGGAGGTAAGGGCTCGCGCAGGAATAACCTACGCGCTGAGGGGCACGCGGGGTAGCCTTCGTGTGTGGAGGTCAGCGGCAGCGGACTGGCGCAGGTGTTCGCCGGGATGCGCCCGCTGCTGGACGAGCGCCAACGCCGGGCGTTGGCAGGGCTCGTGGCTCGGTCGTTGGGACGTGGGGGCGTGGCGCGGGTTTCCGAGGCGTCAGGCATTTCTCGCAAGACCGTCACCAAGGCCGTGGCCGAAGTCGATGCCGGGCTGCGGCCGTCGACACGCGTCCGGGCGTCGGGAGCGGGCCGCAAGCGCCTGATCGACTTGGACCCCGACCTCCTCCTGGAGCTGGACGACCTGGTGGAGCCCGAGGCTCGGGGCGATCCCATGTGCCCGCTGCGCTGGACGTGCAAGTCCACCCGCAACCTCGCCGACGAGCTCACCACCGCCGGCCACCCGGTGGGGTCGCGCACCGTCGCCGCGCTCCTGGTCGACGCCGGCTACAGCCTGCAGGCCCCCTCCAAGCAGCGGGAGGGCGCTCAGCACCCTGACCGTGACGCCCAGTTCCGTTACCTAGCCGGCCTGGTCGGCGAGCGTCTGGAGGCGGGCGAGCCCGTGATCTCCGTGGACACGAAGAAGAAGGAGACCGTCGGGAACCTCAAGAACGGCGGGCGTGAGTGGCAGCCCAAGGGCTCCCCCGAGCGGGTCGACGTGCACGACTTCCCCGACCCCGAGGTGGGCAAGGCCATCCCCTACGGGGTCTACGACCTGGGCGCCAACGCCGGGTGGGTCTCCGTCGGCGACGACCACGACACCGCCGAGTTCGCGGTGGCGACCATCGGGCGATGGTGGGACCGCATGGGCGGGCCTTCCTATCCGACCGCCACCCGCCTGCGCATCACCGCGGACGCCGGCGGGCCCAACGGCTACAAGGTGCGGGCCTGGAAGACCGGGCTCGCCGCCTTCGCCGCGCGATCCGGCCTGGAGGTGACGGTGTGCCACTTCCCTCCCGGCACCTCGAAGTGGAACCGGGTGGAGCACAGGCTCTTCTCGGCCATCTCCATGAACTGGAGGGGCCGGCCGCTGGAGAGCCACGAGGTGGTGGTCAACCTGATCGGGGCGACGACCACGCGAACGGGCCTCAAGGTCCGCGCCGAGCTCGACACCAGCTACTACCCGACTGGGGTCAAGGTCTCCGACGCCGAGCTCGCAGCCGTCCCCCTGAAGCCTCACGAGTGGCACGGCGAGTGGAACTACACGATCGCCCACCCGAAGCCCAGCATGGAAACTACGCGTATGTAATTCCTGCGCGGCCACTAATCGGCAATTCGTGAGCAAGGAGGGGCGATGAATCAGGACCAGAGCAGGCTGCCCTTGGCGCAGGAGCCCGCCGCGTTGGTGGACATTCAGTGGGTGGCTGATCGGCTTGGGGTCACCCTGCGCTTCGTCCGCCGGCTTGTGGCCGAGCGCCGGATCCCCTACATCAAGGCAGCGGGAACGCAATCGGCCTTGTGAGCTTCGTGGTGACGATCGAGATCGACGGCGGCGCCGGGGATACGACGAAGGCGTCTTCAGAAGCGGGTCGCGGCCCGGCGGCTCTCATCCGGCGGTGTCATGGAATGAACGCCGCAGTGTCATGGAACGAGTGTCGCATCCGATCGTATTCGCTACTTCTGCGAAGCATTTGCTGGCCCTACGAGGACATGCATCACCGATGCGACCGACAATGCGTGACATCAGCGGGTTGGTTCTCTACAGTCGTGGTGTGGCCAGCAACGAGAAGCGGCGAGCGTTGAGGGAGCAGAGGGCCTGGAACGGACGCCCCGAGACGGTGACGGCGGCGCTGTTCCACTCTCATCCGGAGTTCTTCGACCCCGAGGACCGTCTCCAGGTCCGCTACGAGTTGCTGCGCGCGCCCGCCCAGGGGGAGATGACCGTCGCTGACGCGTGCCGGGCATTCGGCGTGAGCCGCCAGACCTTCTACACGCTGCGGCGAGCGTTCGAAGCCCGCGGCATCGCCGGCTTGACGGAAGGCAAGCGGGGACGGAAAGGCCCCATGAAGGCGTCGGTCGAGGTGGTCGAGTTCGTCCGGCGGGCCAAGGCCGAAGACGCCACTGTCTCGGGCGCCGAGCTGGCCCGCCGGGTGCAGGCCGACTTCGGGATCAACTTGCACCGCCGCACGGTGGAGCGACTGATGGTGCCCAAAAGCGGCGGCCGGTCGGGGGCGGCGGCGGGTGGGTGACGGCGTGTGGCGGGCTGCGTATGAACAGCTGCGCGCGGTGACCCTCGACGGCGGACAGCCCGAGGGCGACAACGCCCGCCGGCTCGCCCGTTTCGGCCTGGCCGGCCTTGCGTCGGCCAGGCCGGCCTGGCAGGTGGTGATCAGCCAGGCGCCCGAACCCCGCTGGAGCGGCGTCGATCCCCGCCAGGTCGCGCTCACCACCACGTTCGCCTTACTGACAGGAGAATCCTGATGAGAACCGCCCTCTACGCCCGCGTGTCGACAGACCGGCAGGAAAAGCAACGGACGATCGGTTCCCAGCTCGAGGCGCTGGAGGCCAAGGCGGCCGCAGAGGGATGGAGGGTGGCGCTGCGTGCCAGCGACGACGGCTACTCCGGCACCAGCCTGGACCGCCCCGGCCTGGACCAGGTGCGCGACGCCGCCGCCGCTCGTCTCATCGACGCGGTGGTGGTGCTCTGCCCTGACCGGCTGTCGCGCAGCTACCTGCACCAGGCGCTCGTGCTCGATGAGCTGGCCCGCTTCGCGGTGTCGGTCGTCTTCATCGAAGGCGGGCTCGCGGACGACCCTCACGGCCGGCTCGTGGCCCAGATCCAGTCGGCCGTGGCCGAGTTCGAACGGACCAAGATCCTGGAACGCAACCGCCGGGGCAAGCTCTACCGGGCCCGCCAAGGCGGCGTGGTCGCTTCCGCCGCCGGCTACGGTTACCGCAAACTCGCCGCCGCCGACGGGCTACCCGCCCGCCTCGAGATCCGCGAGGACCACGCCGCGGTGGTCCGCGACATCTTCGACTGGCACGCCAACGAGGGCCTGTCGATCCGAAAGATCGCCGTTCGTCTCATCGAGGCCGGCGTGCCGACGCCAAAAGGCGGCCGGCTCTGGGCGACATCGACACTCGACCGGCTCGTGCGCAACCCGGTCTACGCCGGCACGCTCTACTACAACCGCCACACCACCTTGCCGCCCTCCGCCCGCCTGGCCCGCCACGCGCCCGGCCACCAGCCCGTCAACCAACTCCGGCCCCGAGACGAATGGATCGGTGTCGCCGTCCCCCCGATCGTCGACGCCGACACCTGGGCCCGTTCCCAGGCCCGCCACCACCACAACACCCGCCTCAGCCCCCGCCACGTCGGCGCCGACCGCTACCTGCTTCGCTACCTCGTTCGGTGCGGCGAGTGCGGCCGAGCCCGCAGCGCCCTCACCAAGAAAGTCGGCAAACGAAACGAGACCGGCTATTACTGCTGCACCGGCACCCTCCCCCTGCACCTGCGCGAGGAACGACTCCGGTGCACCCAACCCTCGGCGCGCGCAGACGAACTCGACCAGCTCGTCTGGGACGAGGTCACCCGCCACCTCCTCCACCCCGAGCTCATCCTCAAGGCTTGCGCGGCGCCAATCACAGACCAGGCGCCACCGCCGGACGGCCAGCTCGGCGAACTGCGCGCCCAGCGGCAACGACTCCTCGACGCCTACCAGTGCTGCGCCATCACCCTCACCGAGCTCGAAGCAAGACGGCGCCCCCTCGAGGACCGCATCGGCGAACTCGACCAATCATCCCGGTCCACTCGGCACCGCAACCTGACCAAAGCCGACCTCAAACATCGCATCACCAGCTTCGCCCAACAAGTCGCCGACCGCCTCGAAACGATGCCCTTCGCAGAGCGCCAGCAACTCCTCCGCACCGTTCTCGAAGACGTCGTCCTCACCGAACAGTGCGTCGAGCTCAACTTCAAGATCCCCGTTCCACCAGCCACAAAGGAGGGGCGAAGTCACCGATCACCCATGAGCGACCGATTGCGTTCCCTTCATCAAGCTCGGCGGGCCCGTGCGATTCGACCGCGACGACGTCGAACGGTTCATCGACTACGGCCGGCGTCCGCCCTCGGCCTAGTGCCACACGGCACGAGGACCGGATCCGAGGGGCGTGGCCGTTCCTCGGCGCAGCGGCTGGATGACGAGATCAGGGACGCGAGTGTCGGAAGGCGGCGAGTCGCGTACTCGTCATGGCTCGCCGCCGGGCCGGGAAGGATCTGCAGCCGGATCGTCCCGTCACTCTCGCGGCTGATGACGAGCGCGAGCGCGGGCGGAACCTCGTCATCACCGACGACGAGGTAGTCGCCGGCATGCGGATCGAGAGGAATGCGGGCGTGCCGAAGGTGGCCCGTGACGATCCCGGGCTCGTACTCCTGGTGGTCGTCGACCCACAGCTCGACGGTCGGCTCCTGCTTCACGCCCACCATCGTACGAGCTGATCAGCCTTCAGAGACATGGCCCGGGTCCGCACCGGCTCCCCGACGCACTGGCGCAACGCCTCGAATGTGGCGGGCGTGGCATCGGCGAGAACGACCGAGAAGTGCCAGGGGTTCGGGAAGGTCGGCATGACCTCGAACCCTGCAGCGCGAAGTGCAGCGCATCTGGCAACACGAACGACGGGCCGCACGCGTAGCGCACGAACGGCCGCGCTGACCGCGATCAGGTCGTCATTGGGCGCACCGAACACCGAGACACCGAAGAACTGATGACGCTCCCAGCAGTCGCTGGTCTGGTTCGCGAGGTGGCCGTCGCTCAGCGTCCTGAAGCCGCCTCGCACGACAAGCAGAAGGTCGTCGGGCGGCGGCTCGGACCGGAGGACGTCTTGCGGCGGCAGGCGCACTTCAAGCGATCACTCGAACAGCGCCGCGCCGATCTTGTCGGCGGCCTCTTCCTGCATCGTGGGGGTGACGTGGCTGTAGAGGTTCGTGAAGAGCGTCGGGTCGGCGTGGCCGAGGCGTTCGGCCGCAACCTTGGGAGGGACCCCCTTGGCGAGCATCAGCGTGGCGCTCGTGTGGCGCAGGCCGTGGGCAGTCAACCGAGGGAGGCCGACTTCCGTCGTCATCCGACCGAGCAGCTTCGACAGGTTCGCCGGGTGGTAGGGCCCGCCGGTCGGACGCGTGAAGACGTGGTCGCTGT
>JBOGIC010000594.1:0-5187 GCA_050744985.1 Acidimicrobiales bacterium | reverse complement strand
GGGCCGTGTAGGTGCGCCGGGCCGACGGCGCCCGGCGCTCGCAGAAATCACCTCGTAGCGTCCCCCGGAAGTTGGCCGTTCTTCAGGGCCTGGACAGCAACACCTGGGCGCGCGACGGGCTCGAGGGGGGCGGTGCGCCTCTCTCGGGGGGGCAATGGTATGTAGCAGGCCTCACCGTTTGCGTATCAGGTGCTCCAGGACGGTGCGGGTCTTGGTCTCCTGCACAACGTCGGTCGCGAGTCCGCGCTCGCCCAGGGCGCGGTCCAAGCGCTGCTGGAGATCAGCGGCGTCGGTCACGTCGTCGGCCCGCACGGACAGCTCGAGGAATTCGAGCTCGTCGACCTTCCAGTGCTCGGCGGCGAGGTCGCGGGGGAGGCGACGGTCGCGGGGCTCCCACTTCCGCGCCGCGATGGGACCGAGGGCCCGGAGACCGCTCAACTCGACGGGGTCACCGGCGTGGTCCCGCAGGAAGTCTTCCTGGTCCTGTGAGAAGAGCTTGGCCACCGGTCGGCGCCCGGCCGCCGCCTCCGCCGGTTCGTCGTCGCCCTGCTCGGCGACGAGCGACGCCGACACGACGCGGCGCGCACCGACCCAGTCGCCCTCGACCCGAAGCTCGCCTCCATCGAGTCTGCTTACGTCGCGCCAGCGCGCCAGCAGCTTCGAGGAGTCGAACGGGCGGAACTTGACAGTGGAATCGGCCCCTTTGCCTTCGGTCTCCCGCAGTCGCAGGATCACTCCGCGGCCGAGCAGCACGGGCTCCGGATCACCATCGCCGTGGGATGGCACCTCGCAGAACCAGATCCGCCGGCTAGCACCCGCCGTGGGGTCGAGGTCGAGTGTCTCCATGGCTCGCGCCATGACCGCCGGCCCGATCGTTACCTTGATCTCCACCGCGTCGAGGCGCAGCCCGCCCTGGTCCGCCGCCGCCCCAATCATGGAGTGATCCTGATCGGCGCCGCCGTGGGCGCGCAAGCGGCACGCGTGTCCCGGAGCGGGAGCGCTCCCGGAGCGGGCCCCCCTGGGGGGCGCGCGGCACGCGCGTCCGAAGCGGGAACGCTCCCCGAGGTACGCAGCTGTCGGCCGCGTACGCGCCGGCCTCATTCCGGGAGCCGATCGCCATACGGGACGAGGGCCGCGCTCCGGGGGCGATGTTGGCTCGACCGCCTACGCCGAGGTCGCCTCCACGACCTCCCTCAGCGGATCAGCTTCGTGGAATTCTTCCGGGACCGCCTTTTCGCTGAAGGCGAGGCAATGACGGGCGCTAGCGCTGCGGCCGGCCCGAGGGATACGAGTCCTACATGCACCTCGGAGAGCGCCGACGGCCTGCGCGGCTCGGATCCGGCATAATCCTTGAGGTCCGCGAGGAAGAGGGGAGGAGCCACGGTGGGAAGCGCGCGAGACGTAGCGGAGCAATTCTATGACCGCTTCGGGGCAGGTGACCTCAAGGGGTTGTCGGACCTCTTTGCCGACGACTGTGTGACGGTGACGCCCGGGGGGACCTTCAGCGTGGCGGAGCACGAGGAGTTTGGGCGGTCGTTCAAGAACGCCTTGCCCGACGCCCGCATGGAGGTTGTGCGTGCGGTTGAGGCGGGCGACGAGGTGTACCTCACGGGCCGCTTCAAGGGAACACATCAAGGCGATCTGGTTTCGCCTCAAGGAACCATCCCGGCGTCGGGCAACTCTTTGGACATGCCCTTCGCGGACTACTTCAAGGTCAGCGGCGGAAGGATCGTGGAGCACGAGGTGATTTGGGACCAGATGACCATGCTTGGACAGCTTGGCGCCTTGCCGCCAGGCTGACGACGGCACTCAGGGACCAAACCGCGCTGGAGCACGCGACGCGCTTCGTGACGACTCGTTGGAACTTTTCCGCTTGGGGGGCGCATCGCGTACTTGGTCGGGTTGCACCGACGAGCATCACAGAAGTCGTTCCGCTCGCCGGACGCGCCGTGCGTGGTCGTTGTCACCGGTGCCGATCAACTGAGCACACTGATGACCGAACCCAGCGGCGGGTAGACCGTTCGGCCGCAGAAGGACGGGTACCCCGGCGAGGTGGGGTATCGGGCAGTAGCCAGCGGCGCCTGTCGCCTGAACGCCGACCTCAATCCGGAACCAGAGGTCTCGGATCGACGACCCGACTGGCACCAGCCGAGCTGCATGAAGCAGTTGGGCGCAGAGCGACCAGTGGACCGCGAAGTCGATCGCCTCGAGGTTGTCGACGGCGGCGAGGCCACCGAGGAAGAGGGGAACCCGGTGGCCGACGCAGTCGGTCTTTCGCCACCGGAACCGGCGGCGGGCTGGCCTGTGCCGACTAGTCGAAGGCGCCCATGGCCAAAGCCGGCTCACAGAGATCGTCGAGCTCGTCATGGAACGCTGCGAGCGTGCAGGGGATTTCCACCCTCAACGTCCGCCGAGTCACGCCATGAGCGCCACGGTATGCGCCAAGCCCGCGGAGACCGCAACGACATTGCTGAGGGCGACCGGCCTCGGTGAGGCTGCGTCCACGGTTGACCCGTTCCCCAGTTGGCCCATGCCGTTCCACCCCCATTCGAACAGGTGTCGGTCCTGGGTGACCGCCGCGCTGTGGAAGCCTCCCGCGGCAATCGAGCCGACGCCGGTCAGGCCGGGCACTGGTCCGGCCCAGCTATGCGTCGCCGTCGTGCCATCTCCGAGTTGGCCCGAGGAGTTGAAGCCGGCGGAGACGACGAGCCCGTCCGGGCGGAGCGCGAGAGAGTGGTGCGCGCCGGCGGCGACTCCCACGATGAACGGACTGGCCGTGTAGTGGCCCGGGGGTAACACCTGGCCCGGAGGCCATGCAATCTGGCCGGAACCGTTCCAGCCCCAGGCCAAGGGCTCGGTCACCGCATCGAGTGCCATGGTGTGGAGCCCGCCGGCGGAGACGGCGACGATGGCATACGACGGGGCGGGCTGGCCCGGCAGGGCCACGGGCTCGAGCCGATCTGTCATCGTGCCGTCGCCGAGCTGGCCGGTTCCATTCCAACCCCACGCGAACGCCACGCCCTCATCGCGGATCGCCGCACTGTGGTACATCCCCGCCGAGATGGCGACTACGTCGGCCAGGCTCGGAATGGCAACGGGCGTCAGCCGGGTCGTCGTCGTTCCGTCGCCGAGCTCGCCGGCCACGTTCCATCCCCAGGCCCAAACCGTACCGTCGCCGCGCAGCGCCAGGCTGTGAAGGCCACCGGCCGCAATGGCAACGACGCCCGAAAGCGCCTGGACCTGCACGGGCTGGAGGCGGTCGGTGGTGGTGCCATCACCAAGTTGCCCCACGCCGTTCCATCCCCATGCCCACACCGTCCCATCGGCGCGCAGGGCGAGCGTGTGGTAGCCGCCCGCCGACACTGCGACCACGCCCGTCAACCCGGGCACGGGCACGGCCTCATGGCGATCCGCCGTGGTGCCGTCGCCCACCTGGCCGACGCCGTTCCAGCCCCACGCCGCCACGGCACCAGCGGAGGTACCTGGAACGGCGCGGGCGAGGAGGAGGCTCGAGTCGCTCGACAACCCCGGCGACGCGTCGCCGCCGATGATGATGCGGCCGTCCGCGTGCAACGCCAAGGCCGAGGCGCTGCCCCACCTCCCAGCCGTGGTGACCGTGAACACGCCGCCTCGCCCGAAGGTGGTATCGAGCAGCCCGGACGTCGTATACCGCACGACGGTCGCTCGCCCTTCGCCCTGGCGGGAGGAGCCGGCTACCAGGAGGCGCCCTGCCCCGTCGAGAGCCACCGCCCATGCGCGGCTCTCGCTCTCCGCCGTGACGACCGCGCCAGGGTTCAGCGGGCCGGACTGAGCTTGACCGGGCACTCGGGTGATGACCTTGCCCGATCCGGCGAACGACGGGTCGAGGCTGCCGTCGGCCAGGTACCGGGCCACGGCGATGTCGCCCCCGGCGACGTGTCGCACCGCCAGCGGCACGGGATTTCCGGGACCGGGCGGCCCGACAACGACGGTGGGCACCGAGGCGCCGCCGACCGCTACGACCCGGCCATCGCGCTGGACAGCGAGGGCGGCCAGGTAGTTGGAACGGTCGACATGCGTCGTGTCGAAGTTCGTCTCGACCGCGCCCCCGTCGCCGAAGGTGGGGTCGAGAACCCCGCTGGAGGTGTACCGGGCGAGCACCCAGTAGCCGGGATAGCCCGAGAACACCGGGCTGGGGTACGTCGTGCCGCCTACGACGACCTTGCCATCCCGGTCGACGACGACCGCCGTGGGCGACTGGGGGGACGATCCGGTGGACACCACCACCCCGCCGATGCCGAATGCCGGATCGAAGGAGCCGTCGGACAGCAGCCGGGCGACCGCCGTGCCCGTGCCGACTACGACAACCCCGCCGTCATCAGCGAGCGCCAGGGCCCGTGCCGAGCCCTCACCGGGCAGGACGACGACGCCACCGGCAAAGGAGGAGTCGAAGGTGCCCGCGACCGTGAGGCGGATGACCGCAGGCCTGCCGTCGAGTTGGCCGGCCATGATGATCTTGCCGTCCGGCTGACGCACAAGCGCATTCGCCGCGTCGACGCCTCCGTTGACGTCGATGACCACCGCACCGGCATTGCCGAAGCTCGCGTCGACCGCTCCGGCCGCGGTCAAGCGCACGATGAACGCGTCGCTGCCCGCCGGGCTGTAGGTCTCGTTGACCACGCCCGCCATGACCACTGCGCCGTCCGGCTGAACCGCCAAGGCTCTCACGGAGTCGACGCCATTCGACAGGTTGGCCGTGATCAGGCCGCCACGCCCGAACGAGGGGTCCATCGCCGTCGCGTTAGTGGTGACGGCGACTGCCGAGGCCGGAGTTGTCGCAGCGAGGATCGGGACCACGGCGGTGCAGGCGACCGCAAGCCCGAGCAGCAATCGCCGACCGAAGCCGGCCGCGCCGCGCCGACCGATCATGGTACGGATATCGGCGCGCAGCCCCTCATCCTTGAGGGCGTGTCGAACACGCCGCGTGCTGTTCCGGGTGGCCAGCCCAGCCGGCGGCTCGCCTCGACGTAATCGTCGAAGCGCGAGAGACCGACCTGCGACCGCGTGTGCCGCCGACAACATCGTCGGGTGGGCCAATGACCCGGCGGCGAGCGGGGCCGGTCGGCTGCGCTCGCCTCGTCGGACCGCTGGTGATGCGTCCCTACTGGCTCCGTAGTCGTTCGCGATCCCGATGGCCAGCCGGGCGCG
>JBOGIC010000593.1:0-8135 GCA_050744985.1 Acidimicrobiales bacterium | reverse complement strand
CTTCATCTTCTGGATCCGCTTCACGTTCCCCCGATTCCGGGACGACCAGCTCCAGACCCTCGCCTGGAAGTACCTGATTCCCCTCTCCCTCGCCAACATCGTCGCAACCGGCGTGCTCAAGGTGGTGTTCTGATGCCCGAGATCCCGGGCCTGATGAAGGGCTTGGGCGTGACGCTCAAGACCATGCTCAAGCCAGCCGTGACCGTGCAGTACCCGAAGGAGAAGGAGGCTCCGCCGACGCGGGCCCGGGGCGTGATCGCCCTCAAGGAGGAGAACTGCACCGTCTGCATGCTGTGCGCCCGGGAGTGCCCGGACTGGTGCATCTACATCGAGGGCCACAAGGAGAAGCGCCCGCCCCGGCGTCCGGGCGGCAAGCCCCGCACGGTCAACGCGCTCGACCGCTTCGACATCGACTACGCCCTGTGCATGTACTGCGGGATCTGCGTCGAGGTGTGCCCCTTCGACGCCCTCTTCTGGAGCCCGGAGTACGAGTACTCGGAGTCCCGCATCGCCGACCTGCTCCACGACAAGGACAAGCTCGGCGAGTGGATGGCCACCGTCCCCGAACCGCCGCCCCTCGAGGCCGGCGCCCAGAAGAAGAAATAGGGCGGCCGCAGCCCATGCTGGCGCAGAACGTCGTCTTCTGGGTCCTCTCCCTGGTGATGGTGGTGGCGGCCTTCCGGCTGGTCACGACCAAGAACGTGGTGCGGGCGGCGCTGTTCCTCGCCATCGTGCTGGCCGGCGCCGCCGGGCAGTTCCTGTTGCTGGTCGCCGAGTTCGTGGCCTGGGTGCAGGTGCTCGTGTACATCGGCGCCATCGTCGTGCTGCTGCTCTTCGGCGTCATGCTGACCCGTGCACCGATCGGCAAGGACGCCGATGTCGACAATGACCAGCGCTGGCTGGCCGCCCTCGTCGCCCTGTTCCTGGCCGGCGCCCTGGGCGCGGTGCTCGTCGACGCCTTCGGCAAGACCAAGATCGAGTTCGGCCACATCCAGCGCACCGGCGAGGTGAGCGACTCGATCTTCGGTCCCTACATCATCCCCTTCGAGGTTTCCTCGATCCTGTTGCTGGCCGCCCTCGTCGGCGCCGTGGCCATCGCGCGGAGGGATTGACCCACCGATGTACCTGAACCAGTTCCTGTTCCTGTCGGGCATCCTCTTCTGCCTCGGCGTCTACGGCGTGCTCGCCCGCAAGAACGGCGTGCTCGTCCTGATGTCGATCGAGCTGATGCTCAACGCCGTCAACATCAACCTCGTCGCCTTCGGCGCCTTCCACGACAACGTGATCGGGCAGGTCTTCGCCCTGTTCGTGATCACCGTGGCCGCCGCCGAGGTGGGCGTGGGCCTGGCGATCGTCCTGGTCATCTTCCGCAACAAGGCGAGCATCGACCTCGACAAGGTCGACCTGATGAAGGGCTAGGCCAGGCCGACCACGATGCTGAAAAACGCCTGGCTGTTCCCGGTCATCCCCTTCGCCTCGTTCTTCCTGATCCTGTTGTTCGGGAAGAAGCTGCCCAAGAAGGGCTCCGAGCTCGGCATCCTGGCCATCGGCACGACCGCCGTCCTGGCCTTCGTCACCGCCGCGCAGTGGTACAGCGAGCACGTGCCGCGCCACCCGGTCGAACGGCACTGGACGTGGTTCACCTTCGGCGACGTCGAGATCGGCGCCGGCACCCACGTCGACGGCCTGACCGTGATGATGCTGGTGGTCGTCACCTTCATATCCCTGATGGTGCACGTCTACTCGCTCGGCTACATGCACGGCGACCGGCGGTTCACCTTCTTCTACGCCGCCCTGTCCCTGTTCTCGGCGTCGATGCTCAACCTGGTCGTCGCCGACAACACGCTCCAGCTGCTCATCGGGTGGGAGCTGGTCGGCCTGTGCTCGTTCATGCTCATCGGCCACTGGTGGGAGGAGAAGACCAACTCCGACGCCGCCATCAAAGCCTTCCTCACGACCCGCGTCGGCGATGTCGGGCTGATGTTGGGCGTCATCACCCTGTTCTTCGCCGCCGAGCAGAACTTCAACATCGAGAACCTCAACGAGCTCGCCCTGACGGGTGGGATCAGCACCGGCATCCTGCTCGCCGGTGGGCTCCTGCTGTTCCTGGGCGTCATGGGCAAGAGCGCGCAGTTCCCGCTGCACATCTGGCTGCCCGACGCCATGGCCGGACCGACGCCGGTGTCGGCGCTCATCCACGCCGCCACGATGGTCGTCGCCGGTGTGTACCTGATCGCCCGGCTCTATGGCGTGTT
Organism: Acidimicrobiales bacterium; assembly: GCA_050744985.1. GTDB lineage: Bacteria > Actinomycetota > Acidimicrobiia > Acidimicrobiales > AC-14 > JBOGIC01. The sequence continues at coordinate 5,880 of JBOGIC010000593.1, read as the reverse complement.
TTGGAACGCCTTCGACATCGAGATGGGCGGCATCAACGTCGTCGCCCTCATCGGCGGGATCACGGTGATCATCGCCGCCCTGCTGGCGTTCGTGCAGGACGACGTGAAGAAGGTGCTCGCCTACTCGACGGTCAGCCAGTTGGGCTACATGGTGATGGCCCTCGGCGTGGGCGCGTGGACGGCCGGTGTGTTCCACCTCTTCACCCACGCCTTCTTCAAGGCGTTGCTGTTCCTCGGGGCGGGCTCGCTCATCCACGCCGTGCACTCGAACAACATGAGCGACATGGGCGGCATGCGGAAGTTCATGCCGACCACCTACTGGACGTTCATCGTCGGATCCATGGCTCTCGCCGGCATCCCGCCCCTCGCCGGGTTCTGGTCGAAGGACGAGATCCTCAACGGCGCCCACGCCGGGGGCTACGACCTGTTCCTCGTCGTCGGCCTCCTCGGGGCGTTCATGACCGCGGCGTACATGACCCGCACCTGCTGGCTGGTATTCGCCGGCGAGTACCGCGGCCACGGCCACCCCCACGAGTCCCCACCGTCAATGGCGTGGCCGCTTCGCATCCTGGCCGTGCTGTCGATCTTCGGTGGTCTGATCAACGTCCCCGCCTTCGAGAAGTTCAACGAGACGGTGGTCTTCGAGATCGAAGGGGTGCCGGAGTTCCTCCACCATCACGAGTTCAACCCGGCGCTGGCGCTCATCTCCGTCCTGGCGGCGCTGCTGGGTGTCGCTCTCGCGCTGGCCTACTTCAACCGCGGCTTCCTGCGGGGCCTGGCGGCGCGCAACGGTGTGGCGCGGGCCGGCTACCGGCTGCTCGTCAACAAGTACTACCTCGACGATGTGGCGCTCGGCATCGTGCATGCCATCCAGTACCCGATCGCCCGGGCGGCGTACTGGATCAACCAGAACGTCATCGACGGCATCGTCAACGGGATCGGTCTCGGGGCCCGGGAGGCGGCCCACGTGACCTACGACTACATCGACCAGAAGGTGGTCGACGGAATCGTGAACGGAGCCGGCCTCGGCGCGGAGGAAGGCGGGATCGTCCTCCGCCGCACCCAGACGGGCCGGGTCCAGCAGTACGCCGCATTCCTGTTCGGCACGGCCGCCCTCCTGGCGGTGGTGCTCGTGTTCGTGACGTAAAGACGTAAGGGGCTTATGAACGGGTTCGACAACTGGGCGCTGAGCCTGGCCATCTTCCTGCCGGTGGTGGGGGCCGGCCTGGTCGCGCTGATCCCCAGGGCGCAGGAGACGGCCGTCAAAGCGGTCGCGCTGCTCACGACGCTCGCCACCGCGGGCGTAGGCCTGTACCTGCTCCTCAACTTCAACCACGGCGACAGCGAGCAGCTCCAGTTCTCCGTCGACAAGTCCTGGATCACCCTCATCAACAGCCGCTACCACATCGGCATCGACGGCATCGCCCTGCCGCTGCTGTTGCTGTCGATCGGGATCTCGGTGCTGTGCGTCATCTACTCCTGGGACCACTTCCCGGAGCCGCACAACCCCAAAGCGTTCCTGATCCTGCTGCTGCTGCTCGAGACGGGGATGAACGGCACGTTCGCCGCCGAGGACCTGATCCTGTTCTTCGTGTTCTTCGAGCTCGTGCTGCTGCCGATGTACTTCATGATCGGCGTGTGGGGTGGGCCCAACCGGCAGTACGCAGCGATCAAGTTCTTCCTGTTCACCCTGTTCGGCTCGGCGCTGATGATCCTGTCGTTCCTCGCGCTGTACTTCCAGGGTGGTGAGACCTTCGACATCCCCGAGCTGATAGCCAACGGGTCGACCATCGCCCGGGGCACCCAGCTGTGGATCTTCGCCGGCCTGTTCATGGGCTTCGCCATCAAGGTGCCGATGTTCCCGTTCCACACCTGGCTCCCCGACGCCCATACCGAGGCGCCCACCGTCGGCTCGGTGATCCTGGCCGCGGTGCTCCTGAAGCTTGGGACGTACGGCTTCATCCGGATCGCCATCCCGATCCTCCCGGACGCCGCGATGTCGTGGGCGCCGTGGATCGGGCTGCTGGCGGTCATCGGGATCATTTACGGGGCCCTGGGCTGCCTGGCCCAGAAGGATATGAAGCGCCTGATCGCCTTCTCCTCCGTGGCCCACATGGGTTTCGTGATGCTGGGCATCGCCACGCTGACGTCGTTCGGCATCAACGCCGCCGTGTTCGGGATGGTCGCCCACGGCCTTATCACCGGCATGCTGTTCTTCCTGGCGGGGTCCATCCAGGAGCGGTTCCAGACCCGCGAGATCGCCCGGCTGGGCGGCCTGCTGTTGCAGACACCCAAGATGGGCTGGATCCTCGGTTTTTGCGTGTTCGCGTCGCTGGGCCTGCCCGGGTTGGCGGGGTTCTGGGGTGAGTTCCCGGCCATCCTGTCCGCGTACGAGCCGGCCGAGGGGCTCCAGTTGGCGGTGTTCCGCACCTACATGGTGGTCGCCGCCGTCGGCACCGTGTTCGCCGCCGGCTACCTGCTGTGGATGCTGCAGCGCGTTGCCTTCGGCACGCCCAAGAGCGAGTTCGAGAAGGCCCACGTCCACGATGTGCATCTCCCCGAGTGGATCGCGTGGACGCCCCTCCTGGTGCTGATCATCGTGTTCGGCCTGTTCCCCGGACTGCTGTTCAACCTCACCGACGGCGCGGTGAGCCTCGTGTCGGGCGCCGTGAGCGCGGCGTCGGGCGTGGCGGCGGGCGGCTGATCCCGTGCTCGCCTTCACGGCTCCGAGCCTCGACTACCACGCGCTCTCGCCCGAGATCGTCCTCGGCGTCACCCTGGTGCTGGTGTTGCTGTCCGACCTGCTGCTGGGGCGCGAGCAGAAATGGGTAGCGGGCAACCTCGCCGCCTTCGGGCTCCTCGCCACGCTGCTGGCCATCATCTCCCTCGCCCTGTTCGGCGAGGGCAGCCGCAGCATGATCGGCGGCGCCTACGTCGTCGACGACTTCTCACTGGTGCTCAAGGGCCTGGTGGTGGCATCCACCTTCGTCGTGCTGCTCATGGGCACGCGCTACATCGAGGATGGCGACTACTACGAAGGCGAGTTCTACTTCCTGATCCTGGCGTCGGTGATGGGCATGACGATCATGGCGTCGGCCCGTGACCTGATCACGATCTTCGTGGCCCTCGAGACGCTGTCCATCCCCGGCTACCTCCTCGCCGGGTGGCGCAAGCGTGACCTGAAGAGCAACGAGGCGTCGCTCAAGTACTACCTGCTGGGCGTGCTGGCCTCGGCGGTGATGCTCTACGGGATGTCGCTCGTGTACGGGTACACGGGAACGACCGTGCTGGCCCAGATCGGCGAGCAGACGGCCGGCCGGGTCGCCGCCCAACCCATCGTGAGCGTCGCCATCTTCTTCATCCTCGTGGGCTTCGCCTTCAAGATCTCGGCCGTCCCCTTCCACTTCTGGGCGCCCGACACCTACGAGGGCTCGCCCACACCGGTCACCGCCTTCTTGTCGGTGGCGTCCAAGACCGCCGGGTTCATCGCCCTGTTCCAGCTGATCTTCATCGGGTTCTACGGCCGCGGCGACGTGTGGGGGCCGATCTTCTGGATGCTGGCCGCATTGACGATGACGGTCGGCAACCTGATCGCCCTCCGCCAGACGAATATCGTCCGCCTGCTCGCCTACTCGTCGATCGCGCAGGCCGGCTACATCCTCGTGCCCTTCGCCGTGGCGGGCGACAACCCCGCCGCCACCAAGACGGCGATCACCTCGGCGGTCGTCTACCTGCTCGTGTACGCGGCCATGAACCTGGGTGCGTTCACGGTCGTCATCGCCGTCGCCCGCAAGACCCGCTCCGGGGAGATCTCGTCCTACGGCGGGCTGTACGAGTACGCGCCCGGCCTGGCCGTGGTCATGACCATCTTCCTGTTCTCCCTCGCCGGCATACCGCCGCTGGCCGGGGCGTGGGCCAAGATCTTCGTCTTCCGCGCCGTGCTCGACGCCGGCACCACGTGGGCCATCGCGCTGGGCGTCATCGCCGCCGTCAACTCGGTGATCGCGCTGTTCTATTACGCCGCGGTCGCCAAGGAGATGTGGATGAACCCGGTGCCGGGCGACGACCGCACGCCGATCAACGTGCCAAGTTCCCTCGTCGCCGCCCTGGGCATCTGCGCCGTCGTGGTCGTGGCCATCGGCATCTGGCCCCAGGCCTTCGCCCGCCTCGGCGACCTGGCCTCGTTCGTCAGGTAGCGCCGGCCTGCGTGGCCCGAACGCCATGGCAGGCCACACCTCTCGGCGAAGAGGTTTCCCGCCGGGCCCACCGGTTCGGCTCGCTCCGATTCGACGAGGTCGTCGAGCTGGCGCTGTACCACCCCGAGCACGGCTTCTACGCCGGAGGGTCCGGGGCGCGGTCCGACTTCCTGACCAGCCCGGAGGTCGGTGCGCTCTTCGGCGCCGTGCTGGCCGGGGCGCTCGACGCGTGGTGGGTGGAGCTGGGCGAGCCCGACCCCTACGTGGTGGTCGAGGCGGGCGCCGGGTCGGGGACACTGGCGACCACCGTCCTGGGGGCCGAGCCGGCGTGTGCGCCGGCGCTGCGCTACGTCCTCGTCGAGCGCTCCTCCGTCATGCGCCAGCAGCAGGCCCGGCGGCTGCCGCTCGAGCCGGCCGGGCTCGTGCTCGGTCCGGCCGTCGTCGCCGACGTCGACCAGGGCCCCGAGGTCGTGCCCGGGCTCGGGCCCCTCGTGACCTCGCTCGCCGAGCTCCCGGCCGGCCCCTTCGAGGGCGTCGTGGTGGCCAACGAGCTGCTCGACAACCTCGCCTTCCGGTTGCTCGAGCGCGGCGACGGCGGGTGGGACGAGGTCCGGGTCGACCACGAGCTGCGGGAGCTGGCGGTCGAAGCGCCCCCCGACGCCGCCCGCGAAGCCGACCGGCTCGCGCCCGAGGCACCGCCCGGGGGCCGCATCCCGTTGCAACACCAGGCGCAGGCATGGCTCCGCTCGGCGTTGGGGAGCCTGGTCCGGGGCCGCGTGGTGGTGATCGACTACGCCGACTCGATGCCGTCGCTGGCGACGCGGCCGTGGACGGAGTGGGTGCGCACCTACCGGTCGCACGGGCGCGGGGGCCACCCCCTCGAGCACCTCGGCGAGCAGGACATCACCTGCGAGGTCGCCGTCGACCCGCTGGCCCATGTCCGCCCCCCCGTCGCCGACCGCGCCCAGTCCGACTTCCTGCGCGCCCACGGGATCGACCGGCTCACCGAGGCGGCGCGCGAGCACTGGCAGGAGCGGGCCCACGTCGGGGACCTCGACGCCCTGACCGCCCGCAGCCGAGTCGGCGAGGCGGCCGCCCTCACCGATCCCGAGGGTCTGGGCGGATTCCGTGTGCTCGAATGGGACGTGCGATGACCGCACCCGACGAGCCGGCCCCGCACCTCACCTACCTCGACGCCGGATATCCCAGGGGCGGCACGACGCCGGGTGCGCTGGCGGACTGGTGGCGGCGCGCCGTGGCGATCCTCCTCGACGGGCTCATCCTCAGCATCCCGAACTTCATGCTTCTCACGCTGCTCGGGATCGAGACCGCACAGATCGACGAGGCCACCGACCAGGTCGTGATCGACTGGGGTGACTTCTGGGCCGCCGCGCTCGTGGGCCTGGTCGTCGCGGTCGTGTACTCGGGCCTGCTGGACGGCAGCTCCCACGGCCAGACCGTGGGCAAGATGGCCATGCGCATCCAGGTGCGCGACGCGACCGCCGGCGGCCCCATCGGGTTCCGCCGCGCCGCCGTGCGCCGTTTCATCTACCAGTCCCTCTTCTTGGCCCTGGCCATCCCAGGTGTGGTCAATGCCCTCTTACCGCTCTGGGATCGGCACCGCCAGGCCTGGCACGACAAGGCCGTGGGCAGCGTCGTCGTGAACGCCGCTCCACCGCTGGAT
>JBOGIC010000592.1:0-9298 GCA_050744985.1 Acidimicrobiales bacterium | reverse complement strand
ACCCAAGGCGAACCCCCCAGCCGGGCGGGCCGGCTGGGGTCATCCGCCGTCGCTCGACCGGCCCTCGGCAAACCGACCCTGGAGAGCAGCGTGACCTGGACTGCGCCGCTTAAGTGGATACCCCCGTAGCGCACTTATGCGTGCTACCACACGCAGCACGGTCGAGCAGCTCGAGCTGGCTACTTCATCATGCTGGCCGCCGCAACCGTCGTGAGGCAGGATCCACCGGCTGCAACCGCCGCTGCGCGACCCATACGAAGATCATCGCCAGCCCCATGCCCAGGGCGATGCCGCCGATCACGAGGGGCAACACGGCAGGGCCGGCCGCCCGGTCCGGCTCTTCCAGCACCAACGACGCGAAATAGACATCCTCAGCGTTGGTGATGGTGGTGGCGTTGCGCGGGTCCTGCCAGGCGAAGTAGGCCACGTCCGCCGCCGACGCGATGCCGACCGCGACGTGGCTGCCCACGTTGTTCGACCACGTGCCCAGCGCGCGGTCGATGGCCCGGTCGTTCACCTTCATGTTGGGCGCGAACGTCCGGCCGCCGTCGGTCGAGAACGTGTAGTAGATCTCCCCGAGACCGGTCTCCCGATCGGGGCTGGCACCCGGGCGCGGGCTGTCGCGGAAGTCGTCCCAGGCGATGTCGACGCGGCCGTTGGGCGCGATGGAGATTCCGGGCCCGATGTGGTTGACGCCCTTGCCGGCGTCGTCGTTCACCGTTCGCCGCGGCTCCCACGAGCGGCCTCCGTCGGGCGACACCTTCAAGAAGATGTCGGAGCGCACCTTCCCGTCCCCGTCCAGTTGGTAGTTCACCTTCTCGGACGTGCTGTACCAGGCGACATAGACCGCCCCCGACGACGGGTCGGCCGCGATCACCGGCGGCCGGTAGTACTTCTGGTTGCCGGGATCGAGCTCCTGGCGCTGCCAGGTCTGGCCGTGGTCGGTGGAGCGCGTGTAGTAGATCGGCACGGGGTCGACGCGCCCCGCAAACGGCGCCGGGATATTCGGGTTGATGACGGGCTTGTTGAAGCCCTTCGACCAGTACACGGCGTGGACGACCCCGTCCGTCCCGACGGCGACCCACGGGTGCTCGCTCCCCTGCTTGTCGCTGATGTCGAACGGCCGTCCGAACGATCGGCCGCCGTCGCTCGAAGCCGACACCACTGCCTTGACGGGCTCGACGGGGCTCTGCCACTCGCCCTGGGCCCAGCCCACGTAGATCCGCGACGGGTCGGTGGGGTCGACCGCACCGACTGGGGCGTAGTTGTAACTGTGGTGCGGGTCCCCGCTCGGGCCCTCGTACGCCAAGCCCGTGGTGAACGTCCGCCCGTCGTCGGTCGAGCGGCTGAGGTAGACGTGGCGTGGGACGAAGGACCGCGTGCGCGGGAACTCGGTGCTCGGCTGGCGGGACGCTTCGATGAAGTCCTTCGGGTCGTTCGCCGTGGTCACGACATACAGCACGCCGTTGCGATCGTAGAACGGCATCGCATGGGGGCCGTACTCGGCGCCGATCGAGCAGTCGGTGAAGGGTCGCACCATGATCGAGCCACCGGGTGTCCACGTCCGGCCCTCGTCCGTCGAGACGTGCACCTGGCATTCCCGGCTCCCACGGATGTCGACATCGGCGACTACGAGCGTGCCGTTCTTGGGGTTGCGAGCCAGCAGCGGTGTCGTATGGGCCCGCACCGGGCTCCGATTGGCCGTCACTTGCACGGCCGCCGTCGTTCGAGGCTCGAGAGGCTCGGCGGCCGGCGCCACCGATGCCACCGATGCCACCGAGGTGGCCAGCATTGCTGCCGAAACGACAAGACTCCACCGACGACGAAGCGTGCCCATGGTGTTCACCTCCGCCTGGACTTCCGTCTGCGGCGATTCTCGGCCCCGGGGCGGAACCCGTCAAGGGTGCGCGTGACAGGTACCGGCTGCGCGAGTATCACGTCACCAGTCCACCACCGGGGCGAGAAGGCGTGGGAGGGGAAATGGGGCGGCAAAGGGTGTACGTGATCACCGCAGTCTCGTTGGGAGTGCTGGCCGCACTCGCCGCCGCGTCGCCGGGGATATCCGCCCCCGAGCCGATCGCAACGGCGGCCGTTCAGGTCACTGCCAACCCCGCGCCGGTCCGCAATCACTCGAGCCCGCAGCTCGCCCGTAACCCGGATACGGGTGAGCTGGTGATCGTGGAGTCCGACGTCCGGGGCGACCGGGCCTGCAAAATCCACATTTCCACCGACGACGGGCGATCCTGGCGTCCCGGCGGCGACATGATGGTCAAGCCCTTCACGGACTGCGCCATCTACGCCGAGTACGGCGCCTACGCCAGTCTGGCGTTCTCCAAGGACGGGACGCTGTTCGTCGCCTTCGTCGCCAGTGACTTCCTGGGGCGTGAGCGCAACGAGACGCCCCGCCACATCTACCTCGCCCGCTCGTCCGACAGCGGCCGGACCTTCGACGTGACCCGAGTGTTCGAAGCGCCGGACGGCAACCCTGACCGCGGTCTGAACAAGGGACCGATGCTGGCGATCGACCCCGCCGATTCCCAGCGGATTTACATCGGCTGGCGTCAAGGGATCTTCGCCGCCAATGCCAAGGAGAAGCTCAAGAGCAACGTCGCCGCGTCCGCCGACGGCGGGCGTACGTTCGGGCCGCCGGTGGACCTCACCGACGATCGCGGCGGCGACTACCCCGCGCTTGCGGTCGGCCGCGACGGCACCGTCCACGCGGTCTACTGGAACCGGGTGTGGCCGCCGCTTCCCATGGGCGCGCCCAACCCCATTCGTCCCATCTACTATCGCCAGTCGACTGACCACGGCAAGACCTGGTCGCCTCTGAAGGACATAGACCCGGGCAACCAGCGAGCGGACCGCCCGCCGCTTCTCGCCGCCGATCCCAACTCGAACTCGCTCTACATGGTCTGGTATGCGAGCAACCAGCCCGAGAACCAGAAGCAGGGCTACGACGGCGACATCGACATCTACTTCCTCGCATCCGCCGACGGCGGCAACACGTGGGGGGACCGCAAGCTCATCAACGACGACGCCACACCCAGGAAGACGAACCAGTACGACCCCGGCCTCGCCATCGCTCCGAACGGTCGCGTCGACGTGGCGTGGCTGGATGGGCGCAACAGCCCGATCGCCCCGGTGACCGGGACGTCGCCCACCGAGCGGGGTCACCAGGACGTGTACTACGCGTCGTCGACCGACGGCGGCCGGACGTTCACGCCCAACCTGCTGATCAGCGACCGGGCGATCGACCGTTCCCTCGGCACGTGGGAGAACAACGTGGGCAGCCACCACAACCTCGGGGTGGCATCGACGAACGCGGTCGTCTACGTCGCCTGGCAGGACTCCCGCAACGCTCGGCAGGACACGCAGCCGGAGGACGTCTACATGACGTCGATTCGCCTCACCGTCACCGCCGCAAAGACGGACCCGGCCGACGCTGGAGCACCCACGTGGGTGATCGTGGGCTGCGGTGTCGCCATCGGCATGGCGTTGGCGATGGGGGCCGTCGTGCTCCGCAATCGCTCAGCCCGGCGCAGCTGAGAGCCCTCGCCGGCCTGCGCCATCGGGCGCTACTTCTTCACGCCCTCGGACGCCGTCGCCCGCGGCGTACTCCGCACCCTCCGCTCCCCGGCTCGCTCCGCTTAGACCGGTTGCTGTTCCGATCCTCCTCGAGCCCGACTCGTGGTCAACGCGATAGCGCTCTTCAACACCCGGTACATGGACCGGGCCGTCAGCCATGTCCGCGGCCGAGGCAGGACGATCGACGACCACGACCTTGACCGTCTGTCGCCCCTGGTTCGAGAACACATCGAGCTGCACGGTCGGTACTCGTTCAGCCTGCCGGACGCCGTGCGCGACGGCAAGCTACGTCCACTCCCCCACCGCGCCTGATGAATTTCTCGTTCCATTCACACGGAAAGGCCTCGTTGGCGACACGTTCTCTGGAGCGTCGCCGACGGGGCTCAGGTCGTTCATTCGTGGAGCCATCCCATCCCTTCGCCGCGGTGATCGCCTCCACCGAGAGCCACGGCCGGTAGCGCTCGGCCTGCGTGGCGCTGAGCGTGCGAGTCACCGACCTCGCGTCGACCTTGCATACCCAGGATGACCCACTCGACGTTGGCGGTGGGCGTCTCCGGGTCGAAGCCGAGCAGGCGGCCCTCCACGTCCAGCCTCAGCTCCGAGCCGCGATCGAGCATCTCCGCCGATCCACCAACCGCTCCACGCCGACCGGTCGGCCGGCGCAGCGACCGCCGACTCCCTGCGCCAGCAGCTCCACGTCTATCGCGGCGAGATCGCCCGTCTCCAGGACGAGAACCGGTAGCTCAAGGATCAGCTTGCCCGGCAGGTCGGTGCGTCGCGCACCGCTGGGATCACCAGCCGCTCCTGATCCGTTCGTCGGCGACATGTCTTCGACGGCAAGGCCGGCCATGGCGAGCAACGATGCGACGCGCGCTCCAGAGAATGCCGATTAGACGTATCGCCGCGGGCGACCCGCTAGCCAGGTCGCTGCGGTGTAGTCAGGGACGCCAATGCCTCCACCAGTCGCGACCGTATTGTCGCGAGAGACGGACCGCATAGTAGCCAAACGCTATAAAGGCTAGGGCTATGACGGTGACAAACATTGCCGTTAAGAGCGGACTGCTTCCGCTGCCGCCTTGCGACGGGGCGGTTGCGAACGTTTGTGCGAGCAATTGAGACATCCCGTTCGATCGAGACTTCACCAGTTGTACTGCAGCTCCTCGTGGCATCCCAATGAGCCACCAGAGGTGACTCCTGAAAATACGGACACGTTGCCCTCACGATCCTGGGTCATGCCGACAGTGCCAAAGCCCGCGCTACAAGACTGTGCCGTTGTCACCCCTCGGCCGAGGCGGCCAGATCCCGAGACGACTGCGCCCTGAAAGCTAATTTCCGGACCGCCGCCAACGCCGACGTGTGGAGAGGAGTGGCGAAAATCAGTGCTGAAGGACACACCGCCGGAAATGCAGAGACCAAAGCAAGCAGAAAGCGAAATGTCTATCACACCCGGTGGTGATGCAGCGGCTTGAGAAGCGGCGGGACCTTCCGACGGCGGCCTTGAGGCACCGTAGTCGTAGGGAAGCCCGACGCTTTGGCGGAACGCCGCCTCGCGGTAGACCTTGCAGGGCGCTGACATCACGAGGTTCTCATCGTACGGCGTGAAGTCAAGCTCGACGCATATCTTGTACATCTCAGGATTGGGCGTTGTTTGCACAGATCCTGTCAGGTCCAGCCCGTTGATCGGGTCACCGGACACATAGTCGTAGTTGTTGGCGGACCCTCCCTTCACGGGGTCTTGGGAGAGGAACCGACCCAGGGTCGGGACGTAGGGTCGGGCGCCCATCTCGACGGTGGGCGTGAGGCCAGGGGTGTGCTCGGTCGGTCGCTGGGGCGAGCCGAGCCAGCCATAGTCGAAGCTGCCCCGGAGGTCATCGGGGACATTGCCGTTGCCGTCGGGGTCGTAGGTGAAGGTGTCCCCCAGCTTGGTCCCGGCCTGGTCGGCGAGCGCCATGACGTCGCCGTGGAGGTTGGGGTAGGACCAGGTCTGGGACGGCCCGGGGACGTTCACCGCGACCGTCACGCCGCCCACGAGGGTGACAAGCTTCTGCACCACGGCGTTCTGGTCGTTGGTGAGGTGGGTCGGCGAGTCTCCGCCCCCCGCGTAGCGGTAGCGGGTGGGAGCCTGTCCGGCCTCGGTGCGCCTCACGATGCGCCCCGCTGCGTCACGGCCGTAGGTCACCACGTCGGATTCTCCCACCTTCGTCGTCACGTGGCGCCCCGAGGCGTCGTAGACGAGGGTCTGGCTCTCTGTTGGCGTGGTCAACGAGACCGTTTCGCCGCGTGTGTCGTAGCCCACCGAGGTGGTGGGGGGGAGGACCGACACCAGGCGGTCGTCGGCGCCGTGGCAGTAGGTCGTCGGCGTCCCGTCGCGGGTGATCCCGGTCCGGTCCCCGTTGAGGCCGGCAGTCTGGAGCGGGCCGCAGCCGCCTGCGGGGGCATAGGCGTAGGTCAGGTTGTGTCCCGGGATGTGGGCCGACAGCAGCTCGCCTGCGGCGCCGTAGGTGTAGTTGTACGAGTCCTGCGCCCCGAAGGCGGCGCCGTTCGGGTAGGGGTCCACGCCGTCGATCTTCTGGTCGGAGACGCGGCCGGCGCGCGAGCGGAAGACCTCGTCGGAAGCGAGGAGGGCTGTGCCCGTGTTCCACGTCTTCTTCTTCACGCGCCCAGCGTCGTCCGCCAGGACCTGGGCGAGGGAGGTGCCGTTGGCGTAGTCCACGGAGGTGAGCTCGCCGGTGGCGTCGTTGTAGTGGGCGGTGGCGAGCAGCGTGCCGTCGAGGCGCTGCTTCCAGAGCCGGCCCCGCAGGTCGTACTCGACTTGGCGGGCACCGCCCGGCCCGGTCGTGTCGGTGGGCCGCCCTGCCGCGTCGTAGGAGTACAGGGTGGATGTCGAGGGATTGGTCGGTTCGTTCGGGTTGCCCCACACGTCCGTGTAGGCGACGGGCCGACCCAGGAGGTCGAGCTGGGTGATGACCGTGCCCGCCGGGTCGCTCGCCACCCGATAGAGGAAGTTGTGGGTCGTGCCCTGGACGAGCTCGTAGGCGAAGGGACCGTGCGCGATGGCTGATCGACGCCCCGGTCAGGATCGCGGTAGCCCGGGATCGACACCTGGGTGGGCCGTCCCCGCTTGTCGTAGGTGGTGCAGGTCCAGGCCTCGGTGCTGGGGCCCGGGTAGTACTCGAAGTTGCGCCGGGTGCCGACGACCCTCCCGGCCTTGTCGTACGCGTACTGCATGGCCTGGACGGCGTGGCTCCCGTCGCCGGGGTCGGGGCCGGTCTCGAGGCGCAGGGCCCCACCCTGGTCCACCGCCGCCAGCCCGCACGGCAGCGGCCCGCTCACCGGGTCGTAGTCGTAGGTCGTCTGGGTCGCGGTGTCGGTGTCCGCGACGTCGGCCGGGAGCCGGCGGGTCTTCGGACGCACGAACTGCCCGCCGGGCCCGAGTGCCTCATAGCCCGTGCGGGTGATGCGCGGGTTGGCGCCCATCGGGTCGACGATCCGCTGCGAGACCACACCGGTGGAGCTCGCCACGTAGACGTTGTCGACCACGTTGGCGGGGACCCCGGGTGACTCGTGGGTCGTCGTGCGGGCCGCGTTGCCGTACCGGGGGAACAGCGAGCTCGTCGGCACGGCAACGAACGAGGTTGTGCCGGGGGGCTTCCAGGTGAGCGCCAGGGAGGGCGTGCCCGACGGCTGGTAGTCGACGCGGATGCGGTGGCGGCCGTCGCGAGCCCCCGCGACGGCGGCGAACCCCGCCTGCGGCGGGCTGAGCGTGTCGAAAACGAGGCGGTCGTCGACATACAGCCGGGCCCGCCCGGCGGCCGAAAGCGTGAACGGGTAGTCGCCGACTCGCGGCGGCTGCGGCTGGCTCTGGTCCTGAGAGACAAATTCGATCTCGCCCGCGTAGCGCACCGACCAAATGGCTCCCACCTCAGGGGGCGGCGTCACAGGGAACGGAGTCGAGGCGTCCGGATCTCGGTGGATCTTGGGGATCGCCCCCTGCGCGCCGAAGGTGCTCAGGTTGGCCAGCCCTCCTCCGAGGTCGGGGTTGTTCCACCAAGCCGAGCGAAGCCCGATGAGGTTGGCGAGCTTGTCGAGCGACGCCGCGTCGGGCTTGGCGTCATAGCGCGTCGTCACCCGCGGGAGCTCGGCGCAGGACCCGGTGTCGTACGGGGGCACGCCCGAGGTGAAACAGCTCGTGGGACCCGGGCCGTAGGTGTCGGTGACGCGACCGGTCAGGTACGAGCCGCGCGCCGGGCTGTGGTCGGCCAGCAGCGGGTCGCCGTCGCGCACCGTCACCGTCTTGCGCTGGGCGGGGTCGGTCGTCTCGATGCTGCGGCGACCGGCGTCGTACACGGACATGACGGGGTTGGTGGCTCCCGGGGTGGTGTCGCTGATCGTGAACCGACGGTCGACGGGGTTCGCCGGCGCGGTCCAGCCGGCGCTCACGCTTCGGACCAGGCCTGCGACGGTCACGGTCGCGGGCGACCCATAGCCGTAGGTGTGCAGCTCACGAGGCGCGAGCGCGACCGGTGCGGGCCGTGTGACGGTCTGCACCTTGGGGCTCAGGGCGGGGTTGGACCCCGGGGTGTCGTAGCCGATCTCGGTGCGGATCGTGTTGTCGCCGGATTGGTAGAGGCCGGCTCGCACGGCGTCGTTGGCGAGGGGTTCGGTGACGGTGACCAGCTTGCCGTCGCCGGAGCGGTAGGTGAAGTCGGTGAGCGGGGGCCGGTCCGGAGGATTGCCGGACGTCGCGGGGTTGCCAGGCTCTTCGATGCGACCGAGCTGCTTCCCCAGGTACCAGAGGTTGGTCGACGTGCCGTCCCAGTAGTTGATCTGGCAGAGCCTGCCGGCCGGCGCCGCCTGGTATCCCTGCGGGACGACAGGCTGGTTGCATGCCGGCCCCGACTGCTCGGCCTGGTTGCACGGCGTCGTCATGTGCGGGTTGGTGGGGACCCCCCCGTAGGCGAGGGTCATGAACCTGCCCGCGACTGGGTCGAAGATGATGCGGAGGCGTCCGTTCGCGTCCCGCCCGTAGCAGGTGCTCGAAACGAGCAGATTGTCCTCGGTCGGTGCCGTGGCAACGGAAAGGCGGCCGGCTCGGTCAAAGGCGTAGGTCTGACCGTCGGCGTCGTGAAGGGTGATCGTCCCGGACGTGGCGTCGAGGCTCACGACGCCGTCCTCGCCCGGGGTCGGGGCGTAGCCGTTGCCGGTCCAGGTGTAGACGTGGCCGTGACCGGCGCCGTCGGTAAAGGTGACCGCCGTCTCGCCCACCCGGGCACCGACGTAGGCCTGGCCGGTCCCCAGCGTCCAGCCCTCGGGCAGGGGTGCGTCGCTCGACAACCATGAGGGCGGCACGACCCACTCGGCCTGGCTGTTGCCGGGACCGAAGGGCCCCTTGGCCACCAGCGCGACGAAGGACTGGTCGGCGTGCTGGTAGTAGTCCATCCGGATCCCGTAGCTCTGGCCCGCCACCAGTGGTGTCGCCACGGCGGGCCCGTAGACCGGGACGGGCCAGGCGAACTGGTCCTGCCAGGAGTCGAGGGCCGTGGTCTCGTACGTGCCGTTGTTGTCGAGGTCGAGCCGGATGCGGGCGCCGTCGTTCACCGACGCCCCGAACGTGTAGGTGCCATTGACCGGCACGGTGATGGAGCCCTGCCAACGGACGAGGAAGTTGGTGGCCGGGACCAGCGGGCCGGGCTGCTGGTCCCACCACCACTGG
>JBOGIC010000591.1:0-4090 GCA_050744985.1 Acidimicrobiales bacterium | reverse complement strand
ACGCCCGCGCCTCCGATGTGCAGCTCGCCGTCGAGGATGTGGACCGTCGTGTTGGCGATCGGGCGCCCGATGCCCGCCGGCCGGCCGCGGGCGGTCACCCGTTCGATCGTCGACCAGATCGTGGTCTCGGTCGGGCCGTAGAGGTTCCACAGCTCGACGCCCCGGTCGAGCAACCGATCGGCGAGGGCAACCGAGAGGGCCTCGCCCCCACACAGCGCTTTCAGGTGCCCGCCGCGCCAGCCTCCGTCCACGAGCATGCGCCACGTGGCCGGCGTGCCCTGCATGACCGTCGCGCCGGCGTGGTCGAGCAGGGCAATGAGCCGGTGGGGATCGGTCGCCGTCTCCCGATCGGCCACGACGACCCGTGCCCCCCTCGCCAGGGGCAGCCACAGCTCCAGGCCGGCGATGTCGAACGAAATCGTCGTCACCGCCACGAGCACGTCGTCCGGCCCCATGCCCGGCATCTCGGCCATCGACGTGAGGAAGTTGGCGAGCGCGCCGTGGGTGACCTCGACACCCTTCGGCCGCCCCGTCGAACCCGACGTGTAGATCACATAGGCCAGGTCGTCGGGACGGGGTGGGGAGCCCGCGAACGCCTCGTCGCCGAGATCGTCGTCGACACACACGACGGTGGCCGCATGCGGCGGCAGGGACGGCGCCATCGCGTGCTGGGTCACGATCACGGGGGCGGCGCAGTCGTCGAGCATGAAGGCGGTGCGCTCGGCCGGATGGTCGGGGTCGAGCGGGACGTAGGCCCCACCCGCCCGGGCGATGGCCAGCAGGGCGACGATCATCTCGGCCGAGCGCGACAGGTACGCACCCACCAAGACCTCGGGCCCGACCCCCATGCCGGCCAGCCGCGCCGCGAGCCTGCTGGCGCGCGCGTCAAGCTCGGCGTAGGTCAACGTGCGGTCGCCGAACGTGACCGCCGGCGCATCGGGCGAGCGGGCGACCTGGGCGGCGACGAGCTCGACGAGTGTCACCCGAGGGCGGCGGCCAACGTCCGTACGGTCCGGTTGCGCACCACCGCCTCGTCGGGGATGCCGTCGAGCGCCCGCAGGAACGAGAAGTCCTGCCAGTAGCGGTCGTCGACATCGCGCTCCCGCCCGACGACGTTGCTCCATCGCTCCGCCAGGTCGAGAGCCGCCCGCTCCGGCGGGGCCGGCGCCCACTGCTCCCCGAGGATCGCCGCCGCCGGCCAGAGAGCGCCCGGTCGCCGGGCCCACAACGCCTGTCGCAGCTCGGTGAGGTTCGGACGCGCCGGGCCGTCGGGCACGACGTAGGCCACGAGGCGGTTGTCGTGTACCGCAACGTGCACGTCCGCCACCCCCGGGCACGTGGCGAGGGCGGCCTCCGTCGAAGACCGAGGAACGCGGAAGCCGAGCACGTCGAGCATCTCGTCGTCCGCCGGGCGGGACGCACCGGGAATCGTGCTCTCCGGCGCCGCGACCAACTCCGTGAGCAGGTCCACGAATTCCTGCACCAGCCGCCGGCCTGCCGGTCGGTCGAAGACGCCCCGGGCGATGAGCGCCATGCCCTCCGGCGCATCGCGCAGGGACAGGATCAGGAACGTCCCGAGGTAGAGCCCGTCGCCCCAGCGCTCGGTCCGGGCAGCCGCGGCGTTCGGGCCACGCAGGCCGGCCGCGAAGTGCCGCTCCTGGCGCGCTTCGACCGGTACGTCGTAGGGATCGACCTTCAGTCCGGGCAGCGACAGCGGGGCGACCGGCGGCGTCTCGGCCTGGAACACCACTGACACCTGGGGAACGACGCCGTGCTCGGCCGCCGGCCGGGCGAGGGCGTCGAGGGCGGCCTCGAACGCCACGTCCTGGTGCTCGAGCGCGCCGAGCAGCGCGGCGCGGGTCCGCGCCACCACCTCGGTGAACGGGGGCTCACCGTGGAGGCGCACCCACAGCGGCACCTTCTTGGTGAAGCACCCGATCAGCGGCTCGAGGTCGAGGCGGTTTCGGTGGGCGACGACGGTGGCGATGAGGACGTCGTCGCGCTCGGTGCGGCGGGCCACCAGCACGGTGAACGCGGCCAGGACGGTCATGAACGGCGTGGCCCGCAGCCGGCGCGCCAGCGCCCGCACATCGGCGGCGAGGTCGGGCGGCAGGTTCACCGTCACCGGCTCACCGGGCTGGGGCGGGCCGTCACCGCCGATCGGCAGTTGCACCGACAGGGGCGCGCCCGCCAACTCTTGCCGCCACCACTCGCGTTGCGCGGCGCCCGCCTCGCCGTCCAGCACGGCGCGCTCCTCGCGGCAGTACTCACTGAACGTCGTGGTCAGCTCGGGCAGCGCGGGCGCCGTGCGTCCGAGACTCGCCGTGTACAGCGCGGACAGCTCGCGGCGGAACGGGCCCACCGACCAGTCGTCGAACACGGTGTGGTGCAGGCGGATCACGAGAAGGTGGTCGTTCTCGCCCCTCCGCACGAGGGTGGGCTCGAACAGCGGCCCCTCGGCCAGGTCGAACGGCCGCCGGCTGGCATCGGCCAGAAACGCGGCGATGTCGATGTCCTCGACGGCGAGGACGGGGAGGTCGTGAAGCCCCGGGTCTCGTACCACCTGCCGCGGTGCGCCGCCGTCGATCACGAACGTGCTCCGCAGCGGTTCGTGCCGGTTGACCAGCTCCGACAGCGCCCCGCGAAGGGCGGGCACGTCGAGAGGGCCCTCGTAGCGGCGCACGAGGCACGGGAGGTTGAAACTCCCGGGCGCGAACCGCTCGTGCCACAGCATGCTCTCCTGCGACACAGCCACGGGCGCGGACCGGCTCGACACGCCCGCCAGGCTACGTAGGGTGCCGATGTGCGAGTGCTGTGCACGTGTGCGCCGGGCTACGGCCACCTCCATCCGATGGTGCCGGTCGCCCGCGCCCTTCAGGCCGCCGGCCACGAGGTCGCGTTCGCCACCGAGCGACGGTTCTGCCGACGCGCCGAGCAGGCCGGCTTCATCGCCTTCCCCGCCGGCGTCGGCCCCGGCCCGGTGCTCACCCACCTGCAGGCGTCGCCCGACGATCCGTGGCGGTTCGGGGCCGAGCTGTTCGCCGCCCTGGCCGAACGCAAGCGGCCCGACCTGACGGGGATCATCGGGTCCTGGTCGCCGGCGGTCGTGGTCTACGAGGTCACCGACTTCGCCGGACCGGTCGCCGCCGCCGAAGCCGGCCTGCCCTCGGTGGGCCACACCCTCGGACCGCTGTTCCCCGGCGAGTTCTTCCGCCACAGCGCCGAGTGGGCGGCTCCGTGGGGCGGCCCCTACCTCGACATCTGCCCGCCGCGCCTGCGCCCGCCCGCCATCGGCGAGAGCGACGACGGCGTTCAGGCCACGCAGGCCGTCGACGGCGTTCAGGCCACGCAGGCCGTCGACGGCGTTCAGGCCACGCAGGCCGGCGCCCATCCCATCCGGCCCGTGCCCTTCGACGCCGTGGCGGGCGAAGGCTTGCCGGAATGGGTTGACGGCCTGCCCGACCAGCCAACCGTCTACGTCACCCTGGGCACACTCGACAACGACGCACCCGAGGTGTTCGGCGCCGTCGTCGCCGGGCTGCGGGGGGAGCGGGTCAACGTGATCGTGACCGTCGGGCCGGACGGCGATC
The DNA here is from genome assembly GCA_050744985.1 of Acidimicrobiales bacterium. Taxonomy (GTDB): domain Bacteria; phylum Actinomycetota; class Acidimicrobiia; order Acidimicrobiales; family AC-14; genus JBOGIC01. Next base: position 500 of record JBOGIC010000591.1, on the reverse strand, counting down.
CCGATGATCTCGGCCCGGCGCCGCCCAACGTGCACGTCGAGCGCTACCTCCCACAGTCCCAGCTGTTTCCGCGCTGCGACGCGGTCGTCACCCATGGCGGCTCGGGAACACTGCTCGCCGCTCTCGCCCACGGCCTTCCGCTGCTCCTGCTCCCCCAGGGCGCCAACCAGTTCTGGAACGCCGAGCGGTGTGCTGAGCTGGGCGTCGGGATCCGCCTGCTCCCCGGCAATGTCGACGCCCTAGCGGTGCGGGCGTCGATGCAGCGGCTGCTGTCGGAGCCGGCCTACCACGCCGCTGCGGCTGACCTGGCGGAGGAGATCGCGGACATGCCCCCGCCCGAGGCCGCCGTGGCCGTCGTGGAAGACGCCGCTGACTAAGTTGCGGCATCCGATGTCCACGCCGACGAAGCTGGTGCTGCTGGGCACGTCGGGCGGTCCACTCCCGTCGCCGTCGCGGTCGGGCATCGCCCAGGCGATGGTGGTCGGCGGGAAGGCCTACGT
>JBOGIC010000590.1:0-3004 GCA_050744985.1 Acidimicrobiales bacterium | reverse complement strand
TTCCCAGCGCGTCGACGAGGATGCACCCGCGGCTGCAGCGACCACGGCCGGCCACGGCGTTCGGGCCACGCAGGCCGGCCACGGCGTTCGGGCCACGCAGGCCGGCCACGGCGTTCGGGCCACGCAGGCCGAGATCGACCCGCCCGACCTTACGGACCGGCGGATTGTGCGGTCGGGCGGGCGTACTGCGTGAGGTAGAGGTCGCGGTACAAGCCGGCGCCGTCGATGAGCTCGAGGTGCGTCCCGCGCTCGATGACCCGGCCCTGGTCGACCACGAGGATCTGATCGGCGGCCTGGATGGTCGAGAGCCGGTGGGCGATCACCAGCGACGTCCGCCCGGCCAGGGCCTCGGCCAGCGCCTGCTGCACGAGCAGCTCGGTTTCCGAGTCGAGATGGGCCGTCGCCTCGTCGAGGATCACGATGGCCGGGCTCTTCAACAGCACGCGGGCCAGGGCCAGGCGCTGCTTCTCGCCGCCTGAGAGCCGGTAGCCCCGCTCGCCGACGATGGTGTCGTACGCCTCGGGCAGCGACGCGATGAGGTCGTGGATGCGCGCCGCCCGGCACGATTCGACGAGCTCGTCGTCCGCCGCGTCCGGCTTGGCGTAGCGCAGGTTGGCGCCGATCGTGTCGTGGAACAGATGCGGGTCCTGGGTGACCATCCCGATGGCGGCCGCGAGGGTGCCGGCCGTGAGGTCGCGCACATCATGGCCGTCGACCCGCACCACCCCGGCCGTCACGTCGTAGAGCCGGGGCACGAGGTTGCACAGGGTCGACTTGCCCGCGCCCGTCGGTCCGACCAGCGCCACCATCTGGCCCGGCTCGACCGAGAACGTGACGCCTCTGAGAATGAGCCCGGACGGGTCGTCGGAGAGGGGCGCGTTCACGTCGGCTTCGAGCGACGCCAGCGACACCGCCGAGGGGGCGGGGTACCGGAACCACACGTCCTCGAAGTCGATGCGGCCCTGGGGCTCGACGAGGTCGTAGGCGCCGAGCCCGTCGCGGATCGACGGCTCGGTGTCGAGCACCTCGAACACCCGCTCGAACGACACGAACGCCGTCAGCACTTCGACGTGGGCGTTGGTCAGTTGCGTTAGCGGCCCGTACAGGCGGGCCACGTAGAGCGCCATGGCCGTGAGCGTGCCGATCGTCAAGGTTCCCTCGACCACCATCCGGGCGCCGAGCCAGTAGACGAGCACGGTGCCGACCGCGGCCAGCAGGCCGAGGCCGGCGAAGAACACCCGGCCCAGCAGCGCGATACGGATGCCGATGTCGCGCACCCGTCCCGCCTTCTGCTCGAACTCGGCGACCTCCCGGTCGGGGTGGCCGAACAGCTTCACGAGCAGGGCGCCCGAGACGTTGAAGCGCTCGGTCATGGTCGTGTTCATGGCGGCGCTGAGGTTGAAGCCCTCCTTGGTGAGCTTCTGCATGCGGCGGCCGACCTTCTTCGCCGGCACGATGAACGCGGGCACGACGATCAGCGTCAACAGCGTGAGCTGCCACTGCAGGCGCATCATGACGGCCAGGGTGACGACCACCGTCAGCACGTTCTGCACGACGCTGCCCAGCGTGGTGGTGAACGCCCGCTGGGCGCCCGACACGTCGCTGTTCAATCGGGAGATCAGCGAGCCGGTCTGGGTGCGGGTGAAAAACGCGAGGGGCATGCGGTTCACGTGCTGGTACAGCGTGGAGCGCAGGTCGAAGGTGAGGCCCTCGCCGATGCGGGCCGTCCACCACCGCTGCACGAGCGTGAGCAACAGGTCGAGCAGGGCCAGGCCGATGGCCAGGGCGGCCAGCTTGTTCACGGCCGAGAGGCTGCCCTCGGGGATGGCGGTGTCGATGATGGCGCGGAACACCAGCGGGGGCATGACGGTGACGATCGCCGACGCCAGGATCGTCGCGACGTAGCCGGCCAGCATCCAGCGGTAGGGCCGGGCGAAGGTCCATACCCGCTTGAGGACGGCCCGGTCGAGCTTGGCACCCGCCACGAACTCCGGGTCGCGACCCAGCGCCTCGTGCCACCCACCCCCGAAGCCCCGCGGTCCAAACCCTCTCACGCCGCCCAGTCTCGCAGCGAACGGTCACGTGGGCGGTTGGAAGGACTCCTTGAACTGGTCGAACAGCGGGCGGAGCCGATCCCAGTCCTGCACCTTGGACTGGAAGTACAGGGCGAACCCGTAGTCGCCGGCGATCATGCCGAGGTCAATGGCGTGGAGCTGGGCGCCGCCGTCGGAGAAGGTGAACTCCCACACGGCCGCCCGGTGGCCCTTGTAGGTCGTCGGTGCCAAGCGGATGCGCTGGTAGTTGCCGTACTGCGCGGAAAAGCTCGCCTCGAGCGTCTCCCACGCCCCCTCGGGTGAGGGCCCGGGCGGTTGCTGGTGGTCGACGCGCAGGTAGGCGCCGACCGCCGGGTCGCGGAAGTCGGTGTGGGTGCCGCTCGTGCGCACCGTCCAATCGGGCGGGTGGGCGATCGTGAAGCCCGTGGACGGGTCTTCGTACGCCTCCCACCCCGCCGGCACCGCTGATTCGGAGGTGGACGCGGGGGGAGAGCCGCTCGAGTCGCCGGTCTCGTTTGACGCCCGCTGCAGGACGAGCCCGACCGCAACCAGCGCGGCGATGACGACCGCGACGATGGCCACGATCCCGCCCACCGGTCGCCGCCGCGCCGGTGCAGCCGGAGGGATACGCCGGGGAGCAGGCGGGCGCGGAGCCGCCGCCCCAGGCGTGGCGGGGCTGAGGTCGTCGGCGGCCAGGTCCATGGTCGGGGGACCGGGCGGGGCGGCGACCGGAGCAACATCGGCGACGGTGGCGGCCCGGCCTCCGTCCCCGTCGAGCAGCCGCCGCCGCACGCCGGCGACGCCCGGTCGCCGGGCCGGGTCCTTGCTGAGCAAGTCGGCGATGAGCGGCGTCAGCCGTCCGGTGTTCTCCATCGGCCGGGCGTCGTCCCCGACGACGGAGGTCAACGTGGCGATCGCCGTGCCCTTGGCGAACGGCGCCTCGCCCTCGA
>JBOGIC010000589.1:0-7499 GCA_050744985.1 Acidimicrobiales bacterium | reverse complement strand
GGCCTACCTCGGCACGTCCGAGTCCACTGGGGAAGGGCGCCGCGCCGAGCGACCCCGCATCGCGGCGTAACCCTGGCCTAACGAAACCGACCCCTGATCGACCGGTGGCGCCTCAATGGGGAGGCGCCATCGGCGCGCCCGTTCATCTCGGCGGCCACCTGGTAGCCCACCAGGATGAGGGCGTTGGCCAGGAACAGCCAAAGCCCCAATAGTACGACCGCAGCCATACCGCTGGTCGCATATCGATGCTCGAAGTCCGTGCCGAAGTGGAGAAAGACCACGTACGCGGCAGACAGAATGGAGATGCACGCGCCCGCCGTCGTGCCGCCACCGAGCGCGGCTCGCCAGCCGAGCGGCCGCGGTGAGAAGAGCTTGTAGATCACGGCGCTGGCAATCGTGCTGGCGACGAAGCCCAGCACCAGCACCAGCGTCCACCCCAGCAACGTGGCCAGCGCGCCCCGGCCCAGCAGCGCCGTGCCCGAGTACGCCGCCACGAGCCCGCCCAACACCAGGGCCGGCATGACGGCGACGAGCGCGAGCGCGAGCAGCCGGCCCCGCAACCCCTTGGCGGCATGATCGGACGACGGATGCAGCCGTTCGAAGGCGCGCGACAGGCCCGAGCCGTACGCGCTGGCCGGCCAGAGCATCGCCAGAAGGGCGCCGACGCCGAGCCGGGCCCCTACGCCGGCGACCTGTTCGAGCGCCCGCCCGGCGTCCAGGTTGGGCGGGAGCAGCCGGCGGAACACGTCGGCGACATGCTGCACCTGGTCGTCCCCGGCCACGACGCTGACGATCCACAGCACGAGCATCGTGAACGGCACGACCGACACGAGGGCGTAGAACGCCAGGCCGGCGGACAGCATGAACAGGTCCTCGTGGCGCAGGCGCCGGATGACCGACGCCGCCGGCCGAGGCAGGCGGTGCACGACCCGGTCCGCGACCTCGTCGGGGACGAGATGGGTCAGGGTCGTCACACCCGCCGTTGTTCCCCTACGGCGCGGATCTCACCCCATGCGGGAACGGCGGCGGGGAGGCCAGCGGCGGCGCACCGGCGGCGCCTCCGCGACGGAGCCGCCCTCGACGGCCCCCTCGCCGAACCAGCACAGCGGTGTGACCTGGCAGCGGGCGTCGACCGTCACCAGGCGGGCCCACTCGTCGGGGTGCTGGTGCCGGGACCGGAGGAGCCGGAACCGGTGGCGGGCGTCGAGCTCGGATGGGAAGGCGAGCACCACGTGCCGGAGCGTTCCCCGAGGTGGCTCGCGGAGGCCGGCGACGAGGACATAGAGCGGGGCGGCGCCCAGCTCGACGGGGTCGATGCCCAGGTCGGCCAGGAACCGCCCGGCCGGCACCTCGACCGGGGTCACGGCCTTGTCCCGGTCGTGCCAGCCTCCGAGGCGGAGGATGCGCCGGCTGCGTATGTACTCGACGCGGGCCCCGGCCCGGTCGTCGCCGGTCTCGATGGAGCGCGGCTTGCCCATCGCCGGCTACGCCGGGACGGCGTAGACGCCGCCGCTGTGGGCGGAGTGCACGCGCGCGAGGAGCTCGTCGAGCGCCGGTCCCTCGAGCGTCTCCTCCTGGAGCAGCGCGTTCGCCAGGCACACGACGACGAGGTGGTTGGCGAGGAGGGTGCGCCGGGCCAGGTCCTGAGCCTCGGCCAGCACGTCCTCGGCCTCGGCGTCGACATCGGAGCGCAGGCGCTCGGACGGCTCCTCGCCCGTGGCGCGGATGCGCTCGCCCATGCCGCATTCCCACACCATCGTGCGGGCCATCAGCGCCGCCCGCCGCAGGTCGTCGGTCGCGCCGGTCGACGACTGGCCGAACTCCACCACCTCGGCCTCACGGCCACCCAGCAGGGCGGCGATGCGGTGTTCGAGCTCGTCCTGCGTCGCCAGGAGACGGTCGCCGTCACCGGCGTACCATGTGGCGCCGCCGTGGCTACGGCGGGCGACGAGGGAGATCTTCGTGACGGTCTGCCCGGGTTCGCCGAGCGCGGTGGCGACGACGGCGTGGCCCGCCTCGTGGTAGGCGATCCGCCGGCGGTCCTCGTCGGACAGCACCCGGGAACGCCGCTGCAGGCCGGCGACGACGCGCTCGACGGCCTCGGTGAGGTGATCGGGGCCGATGACCGAGGCGCCTTCCCGGGTCGCCAGCAGCGCCGCCTCGTTGACGACGTTGGCCAGCTCGGCGCCCGACAGCCCGGAGGTACGGCCGGCGAGAACGCCGAGGTCAACGTCGGGGTGCAGGGGCTTGTCGCGGGTGTGGACGGCGAGGATGCCCTCCCGGCCGCGCCGGTCGGGCGGGTCGACGGTGATCCGGCGGTCGAACCGGCCCGGCCGCAGCAGGGCCGTGTCGAGGATGTCCGCCCGGTTGGTGGCGGCCACGACGACCACCCCGCTGGTGGCGTCGAAGCCGTCCATCTCGACCAGGAGCTGGTTGAGCGCGGACTCCCGTTCGTCCTGGCCACCCGTGGTGGTCGTGCTGCGGGCCCGTCCGACGGCGTCCAGCTCGTCGATGAAGACGATGGCGGGCGCACTCGCCTTGGCGGTGGCGAAGAGGTCGCGGATGCGGGCCGCGCCGACGCCGACGTACATCTCGACGAAGTCCGACCCGGAGATGCTGAAGAACGGGACGGCCGAGGCACCGGCCAGGGCGCGGGCGAGGCGGGTCTTGCCACAGCCCGGAGGACCGTCGAGCAGGATGCCCTTGGGGACCGAGGCACCGATCGCCGCGTACTTCTCGGGCGACAGCAGGAAGTCGCGCACCTCGGCCAGCTCCTCGACGGCCTCGTCCACGCCGGCGAGGTCGTCGAAGGTGATCCTCGTGTCGCCGTCGCCGTCGCCGGCGCGACGGGCGCCGGCCCGTCCGAAGCGGCTCATGGCGCCGCCCCGGGTCATGAGCAGGAGGACGAAGATGCCGTCGAGCACGATGAGCGCCGGAAGCAGCACGTTGGCCGGGCCGACGAGGGCCTTGGCCGGCTGTCGCTGCACGGTCGTCGGCACAGCCCCCTGCTCGAGGGCGGAGGTCAGCCGGGCGAACAGTGTCTCGTGCCCACCGCCGAACTCCACCCAGTACTTGCCGCCGGTGTAGGTGCCGGCGATGCGGCTGTCGTCGGGGAGGATCGTCGCGCTGCGCACCTGGTTCTGCTGCACCGCGGCCAGGAACTGGTCGATGCGCAGCTGGCGCCCCGACGACACGGGCCGGGCGATCACCACGGCGATGAGGATGTAGAGCGCCACCAGTACGGGCAGCGCCAGCAGGCAAAGGACCAGGGCCTGACGTGACTGGTCTCTCCCGGCCTTGGGATTGCCCTTCCGCCGTTGCGTTCTCATCTCGCTCCTCCGTTCGCCGTCCCTACGAGGATGAGCGATCGGGGTGCGTCAGTGATACGTCAGACGAGAACCCAGTCGGTCGTGACGCCGACGGACGTGCCGGCGCTGTAGTAGCGCAGGCTCACGGGGCCGGGCGTGAGGTCGTCGGCGGTGAACCGGCCCATCTCGTCGGCGTCGACGGTGACCGTACCGCCGGAGTGCCGGACCTCGATCCGCCCCGGTTGCGGAGGCACGAGTTGCCCGACCAACCGGCGGCGAGTGCCGCTCGTGGCGGCCTCGATCTCGATCGTCAGCGCGGGGGCCTCGAACGTGAGCAGTTGCGGAGGCTGGCTGGAGCGCACCACCGCCAGCGCCGATTCCTCGAGCACCGAGTCGTAGACCAGCTCGGCCAGCTCGGCGTCGAGGGTGCGCCAGACGAAGCTCGACTTCGCCGCCGCGATGCTTTCCGCCGACGGCACATCCAACCGTCCCGCCTCACGCAGCTCCTCCAAGAGCGCGACGTCGTCAGCATCCACGACACCCTCGTCGGCGTACTCGTTCACTTCGACACCTCCTCAGAACGTGAGCCCTCGGCCTCTTCGTCGAGACCGGCAAGCGAGCGGCGCAACTTTTCCAGGCAGCGCCGGCGCGTCGGCCCGATGCTTCCTTGCGGCCGGCCAAGGGCAGCGGTGACCTCTTCATAGGACGGAGGCGGATCGGCCAGGAACATGCGCAGCAGCTGCTGGCACGGTCCGGGGAGAGCTCCGACCGCATCCCAGAGCGCGGCCTCCCGTTCCGTAGCGACGAGGCGGGCCTCGGGCGACGGGCTCAGCGGGTCGGCTGCGTCCAGCTCCTGCTCGTTACCCGTCGGAACCTGGCGCCCCAGCCGCTTGAGCACGCGCAGGCTTTCGTGACGGGCGGTGGAGGCGAGCCACGCTCCCACCTGCTCTGGTTCGCGTATGCCGTCGACGTGCATGACGAGCCGCATCCACGTGACCTGAAAGACGTCCTCGGCGTCGGCCCGCGCCAGGCGATGCGCCCGGGCGACCGCCCACACCCTGGTTCCCAAGCGATCGACCAGCGCCTCCCACGCGCCGGTGTCACCGACCTGGGCCTGGCGAAGTAGTTCGCCATCGCTGTCGCGCCGCGCCGCCATCCAGGTCATGCTACGAGAGGTAGCGCGAGCTACCGGGCATGGCCGAGCTGCGTGGCTCCCGGCAGCAACGGTGAGCGGTTCCGTTGCCAACTTCATCCCTTTCGTACGCCTTACGACAACCAAGAGGCTCCTGCGGGCGCCCTTGATACACGTCCGGTAGCGTTTTTCGCCGGCCCAGGCAGGATTCGTATCTACAGGGTGGGCGGCGGACTCTGGAGGGCATATGGAACCGGGACAAGAAAACAGCCACGGCGCGGACTCTCGTGCCACCGCCTACAAGACCGGCAACGTGATCGTCGTGTTCGACGACGAGGTCGCCAGCCCGAAGCAAACGTTGGAGAACGTCGGCCTCACGGTTGACGACGCCCGGGACATGGGGGCCAAGGGGTACGAGCCGCCGGGGCCGGGCGAGCCCAAGGCCGTCTACCTCGACACGCTGAAGGTGGCCGTCGTGCCCGGCGACGCCGGGCCGGTGCAGGAGCTGCGCAGCCAGTCGGGCGTGATCATCGAGGCCGAGCGCTTCGTCTTCACCGCCACCGACAACCTCATCGACGCGGCGGCGTTCGGGGATGGGCCCCACTCGTCGCGACCCAAGCCGTTCATCCAGGGCGACGTCGGCGCCTACCCGTTCATCCAGGGGCCGGTGGGCGCCTACCCGTTCATCCAGGGGCCCGTCGGCGCGTACCCGTTCATCCAGTCGGGACCGGCGGCGATGGTGACCTACCTCGCCGGCTTCCGCGACGCGGCCCAGGGCCTGCTCGATCGCTTCGCCGCGCAGTCGATGATGGCCGCCGTCGACGAGTCACAGGCGACGTGGGGCCTCCAGGCCATCGGGGCCCTCCTCAGCCGCCTCAGTGGCCGAGGCGTCGGCGTGGCTGTGCTGGACACGGGCTTTGACGCCCGGCATCCGGACTTCCGGGACCGGGACATCGTCACCAAGTCGTTCATCACCGGCGAGAGCGCGGACGACGGTCACGGCCACGGCACGCACTGCATCGGGACCGCCTGCGGCCCCTGGGAGCCCGACCGCCCGCCCCGGTACGGCATCGCCTACAACGCCAAGATCTTCGCCGGCAAGGTGCTCAGCAACGACGGCGTCGGGACCGACGGCGAGGTGCTGGCCGGGATGAACTGGGCCATCGACAGCGGCTGCAAAGTCATCTCCATGTCGCTCGGCACGCCGGTGGAGCGGGGCGCCCGCTACTCACGGGCCTTCGAGCGCATCGCCCAGCGCGCCCTCAACCAGGGCACGATCATCGTGGCGGCGGCCGGCAACGAGAGCCGGCGGGACATGAACATCGTCAACCCCGTGTCACACCCGGCCAACTGCCCGTCGATCCTGGCGGTGGCGGCCGTCGACCAGAACATGAAGGTCGCCTTCTTCTCCAACCAGGGCGACCCGGCCGGTGGCGGCGTCGTCGACATCGCGGCACCCGGCATGGGTGTCTACTCGAGTTACGTGATGCCCACCCGGTACCGGACGATGAACGGCACCAGCATGGCCACGCCACACGTGGCCGGCGTCGCCGCCCTGTTCGCCGAGATCCGGCCCGACGCCACCGCGGCCGAGCTGAAGCAGCTCATCCTGGAGACGGCGCGACAGATCCCCGGTGCCGCCGTGGACATCGGCGCCGGCCTCGTGCAGGCGCCTTGAGCGGTTCCGTCCAGGTCATCGTCACCGTCGACGACGACCACGCCCAGCGGCTCCCGGAGGTTGCCGACCGCCTCCGGGCCGCCGGCATGGAGGTCGCGCAAACCCTCGACTCGATCGGCACCATCACCGGTTCGGTCGACGAGTCACGGCTGGCGGGCCTCATGTCGGTGCCGGGGGTCGAGGACGTGGAGCAGTCCCGCCACTACCGGATCGCTCCGCCGGATTCCCCGATCCAGTAACCGTCTACCGCATCAGCCGTCGCCGAAGCAGACAAAGCCGGCGCAGCCGGTGGAGATGCATCCGTCGCCGTCCGCCTGGGCGCGGGCCAGGGCGGCCGCCGGGCTGAGCCCGGCCTGGATGTTTCGGTGGAACGACACCATCAGCTCGCGGGCGGCCGCGTCGGGCACCGGGACGACCGACGCCACGAGGGTCGCCGTCCCCAGGGCGAACAGGGCCGAGGCGAGCCCCATCAGCTCGTCACCGGAGCACACCCCGGACAGCCCGGACTCACAGGCCGACAGCACGAGCGTCGGCGGTGTGCGCTCGAGGGCCTCGAGGTCGTAGACGGTCAGCGGACCGTCGGCCAGCTTGAGCGATGAGAACAGCGGGTTGTCGGCCCGGAAGGTCCCGTGGGCGGCGACGTGGGCCAGCGCGGCCCCGTCGAGGGCGGCGGTGACGGTGCCGACCGTGGCCGCGTCGCCGACGAGTCGCGTGGCCCCCGGGTAGCGGGAGGCCAGCGAGTCGATCTCCTCCTCGGCGTTGGACAGGCCGGGGCCGGCGACGAGCACCGTGCCTTGGCCCGGCCGCCGCTCCGGCGCCCGCGTCCGGCAGAAGAAGGCGGCCGAGGGCGCCACGGTCGTGGTGCGGCCGACGAGCGACGGGAGCACCGACCACGGGATCCCGTGCAGGATCCCGGTCGGCACGATCACGAGGGGGCGGTCGCGCACCCGGGCCGCGGCGGGTTCGATGAGGAGGCTGTCGAGGCGCTTGGCGGCGTACGTCGCCGCGTCCGACGCCGCCGCCAGCGACGCGGGCGACCCGGCGTCGAGGGCCAGGCGGCGCAACGAGAACCGCAGCCCGTCGAGCTCGTTGGCCACGGCGGCCCGGGCGCCCAGGCGGTGCAGGGTCGCCGTCCCGTCCGCCAGCACCACGGCCAGCAGCTGCCCGTCCAGCTCCACGATCTCGAGCAGGGCCCGGCCCGCGAGCGTCTCCTCGAGGGCGGCGAGCGCGAGAGCGCCGGGCTCGACCACGGCGTGCAGGCCACGCAGGCCGGCCGCGGCGGCCCGACCCGGCGCGCGGTGGGTGTGGCGGCGGATCGATTCCTCGAGCACAGCCTGCTGGCGGAGCAGCCGCGACGTGCCCCGCCCGGCGAGCGCCGCCT
>JBOGIC010000588.1:0-13590 GCA_050744985.1 Acidimicrobiales bacterium | reverse complement strand
CGTTCGTGTGCAGCGGGCTGCGGATCGGCACCGCCGCGGTGACCACGGCCGGGATGGCCGAGGGGGAGATGCGGGAGATCGCCGGCCTGATCGGCCGGGCCCTGCGCCGCCGAGACGACGACGGCGCAGTTCACGAGGTTCGAGAGGCCGCCATGACGCTGTGCTCCAAGTTCACGCCGTACCCTTAACCGCGGCCGCAGAGAGGGGGGCGGGGGAATCGTGCTGCTCGTGTCCTATGGGATCGTCGTCGGCGTCGCCGCGGTGGTCACCTGGGTCCTGACACCGGCGGTGTGGCGCCTGGCCGTGCGCTGGGGCGCCGTCGTCAAGCCCGACCAGCGGCGGGTGCACCGGCGGCCGACGCCCACCCTCGGCGGCGTCGCGATGCTGGCCGGGTTCCTGTCCGCCGTCGCGGTCGCCACGCAGCTGCCCGAGCTGGACCCGGTGTTCGAGAACTCGTCCGAGCCCTTGGGCCTGGTGCTGGCGGCGCTGATCATCCTCGGCGTCGGCGTGCTCGACGACGTGCGCGAGGTGTCGGCCCCCGCCAAGGTCGCCGGGCAGGTGCTGGCCGGGTCGGTCCTGGCGCTCGCCGGCGTGACGATGTTCTTCTTCCGCATCCCCTTCGCCGACTTCGTGGTGCTGTCACCCGACCTGAGCTTCCTGATCACGGTGCTGTGGGTCGTGCTGATGGCCAACGCCGTCAACCTCATCGACGGCCTCGACGGGCTGGCGGCCGGGGTCGTCGGCATCGCCGCCGCCGCCTTCTTCTTCTACTCGTACCGGCTCCTCGACGTGGGGCTGCTGGACGCCGGCACCATCGCCCCGCTGTCGGTGGCCATCGCCTGCGGGCTGTGCGTCGGGTTCCTGCCCCACAACTTCCATCCGGCCAAGGTCTTCATGGGCGACGGGGGCGCCATGCTGTTGGCCGTGCTCATGGCGGCGGGCACGATCTCGGTGGGAGGGCGCACCGCCGACCAGTTCAGCGGGCAAACGTTCTTCTTCTTCGCCCCCCTCCTCATCCCGTTCATCATCCTCGGGGTGCCCTTCGTCGACAGCGCCTTCGCCCTGGTCCGGCGGGCGGTCAAGGGTGTGTCGCTGGCGGAGGCGGACAAGGACCACCTCCACCACCGGCTCATGCGCCTGGGCCATGGCCAGCGGCGCTCCGTGCTGATCCTGTGGGCCTGGTCGGCGATCCTCAGCGGCGTCGTGCTGGTGCCGACGTACACCAACCAGGGCAACGCCGTCGTGCCGTTCCTGGTCGCGGCGCTGGCGGTGGTGCTGTTCACCTTGTTCCACCCGGGGATCCGCCAGCCCCGGATCACCGATCTTGAGGCCGACGCCGCGGTGTGGCCCAGGTCGGCACAGCTCACGGCCCAGGCCCGACCCGCGCCGCGGCGCCGACCTCCGACGCTTCGGGCCGTCCCGTCGCCCGAGCCCGACGACGAGGAGCCCCGGCCGGCGTGGCCTGAACGCAATGACGGGCCTGCGTGGCCCGAACGCCATGACAGCCCGCGGCGGACAGTGCAGTAGGGGCGGCGTGTCGCCCAGGCGGGTCCCGGGCGCGGGCTCCACGCGGTAGGAGCCGGAGGACCCCGTCACCTCCGCATTGGTCGAGTCGGACGGCGATACTGGCATCCGATGACCGACGACACCGCCGGCGCGCCTGGGCGTGCCCCGCTACCTCCCGAGGAGGAGGAGCGCCTGCGGGCCCTGCGGGACCTGGGCCTGCTGGACACACCCCCGGAAGCGCGCTTCGACCGGCTGACCCGTCTCGCCTCCCGGTTCTTCCACGCCCCCGTCGCCCGGATCAACCTGGTCGATGCCAACCGGCTGTGGGCGAAGTCCTCCTACGGGCTGACTGAAGGCGAGCAGGAACGGCACGGCTCCTTCTGTGCGACGGCGATCCTGGGCGACGGTCCGCTGGTCCTGCCCGACGCCGCCGCCGATCCCCGCTTCGCCGGCCACCCGCTCGTGACCAGCAGCGGGTTTCGCTTCTACGCCGGCCGGCCCCTCCGGGGCCCGCGCGCCAACAAGGTGGGCACGTTCTGCGTCCTCGACACCAGGCCGCGCGCCCTGTCCACCGAGGATCTGGTCGTGCTCGAGGACCTGAGCCGCATCGCCGAGTCTGAGCTCAACGGCGTCGAGCTGGCCGAGGCGCTGACGCGGGTGCGCGTGAGCGAGGCCCGCCTCGGCGCCTTCAGCCGGGCCGTCGACGAGGCGATCCTCATCGTGGGCCGTGACGGCGCCATCCGAGACGCCAACCCGTCGGCCAACGAGGCCTTCGGCTGCCGGCTCGGTGAGACGGTCGTCGGGATGACGGTCGGCAGCCTCCTCCCCGACGCGTCGTTCGACGGCGCCGCGGGTGAGGACGTGGATCGCCGGCTCACCCGGGCGCGGCGTGTCGATGGCGGTCCGTTCGCCTTCGAGGTCACCTGCCGGCGCGTCGAGCAGGACAACGAGCGGTTCCGTGTCTTCGCCGGCCGGGACGTGACCGATCGGTTGGCGGTCGAGGCCGAGCTGCGGCGCGCCAAGGAGGAGGCGGAGACGGCGGCGGAGGCCAAGTCGGCGTTCCTGGCCACGATGAGCCACGAGATCCGCACGCCTATGAACGCCATCATTGGCATGACCGGGCTGCTGCTCGATACGCCGCTCAGCGCCGAGCAGCGGGAGTTCGCGACGACGATCCGTAGCAGCGGCGAGGGGCTCCTCGGGATCATCAACGACATCCTCGACTTCTCCAAGATCGAAGCGGGCGAGCTGCTGCTCGAGCACCAACCGTTTTCGATCGCCGACTGTGTGGAGTCTGCCCTCGATCTCGTCGCCCCCCAGGCCGCGGCGGCGGGCATCGAGCTGGTCCACCTGGTGGCCGAGGACTGCCCGCCCGCCGTCGTCGGGGACGTCACCCGCCTGCGCCAGGTCATCGTCAACCTGTTGAGCAATGCGGTGAAGTTCACCCCGCAGGGCCATGTGATGCTCACCGTCGCCGCCGCGCCCGAGCGCGACCGCCATCGCGAGGGAACCGAGGGTGAGGACGAGGTGTGCTTGCGCTTCGCCGTCTCCGACACCGGCGTCGGCATCCCGGCCGACCGCATCGACCGCGTGTTCCAGTCGTTCCAGCAGGTCGACGCGTCCACGACCCGCACCCACGGGGGGACCGGTCTCGGCCTGGCCATCAGCCGGCGTCTGGTCGAGGCCATGGGCGGCACGATCTGGGCCGAGAGCGAGGTCGGGAAGGGCTCGACGTTCCGGTTTACGATCAGCGCCGCGGTAGCCCGGGATTTCGTCCGGCCGCATGTCGCCGCCAATCTGTCCGGCCGGCGCGCCCTTATCGTCGACGACAACGACGCAAACCGCCAGATCCTCCGGCGCCAGCTCGCAGCCTGGGGTCTCGACACCGAGGACACCGGCTCGCCGGCCACCGCCCTCGACTGGCTGGCGTCGGGCAGTCACTACGACGCGGCGGTGATCGACATGCTGATGCCCGCCATGGACGGCGTCGCCCTGGCCGGTGCCATCAGGGATCGGGGCGAGCAGCAGACGCCGCCCCTTGTCCTGCTCACGTCGCTCGGCCACCAGGACGTCCCCGACGGCCTGTTCGCCGCCACGCTGACCAAGCCGGTCAAAGCCTCGGTCCTGCAGGAGGCGCTCCAGCGGGTCCTGACCGGAGCCGATACGGCGGAGGCGCAGGCGGCGCCGGGCCACGTGCACTTCGAGGGCGATCTGCGGATCCTCCTGGCCGAGGACAACAAGGTGAACCAGCGCGTCGGTCTCCTGCTCCTCGACCAGCTCGGGTTTCGCGCGGACGTGGCGGGCAACGGCCAAGAGGTGCTCGACGCCGTGGACCGGGTGGGCTACGACGTGATCCTGATGGACGTGCGGATGCCCGAGATGGACGGGCTGGAGGCCACGCGTCGCATCCGCGGCCGAACCGACATCCGCCAGCCCCGCATCATCGCCATGACGGCGAGTGCGCTGGCGGGAGATCGGGACATGTGCCGGGCGGCCGGGATGGACGACTACGTCGCCAAGCCGGTCCGTCTCGAGGAACTCGCCGCTTCCCTCGAGCGAGCCGGGGCGGTACCCGACCCACGCCGACCGTCGGCCGAGCCGGTCGCCGAGCCCGTCGCCGAGGCGGTTGTGACGTTCGACTCCTCCGCGCTTGCCGAGCTCCTCCCGAGCTTGGGTGACCGAGCGCACTCCTTCGAAGGTCGCCTCATCGACACCTTCCTGGGTGAGCTGCCACAGCTCCTCGAACAGCTCCAGGGCGGCCACGAGAGCGGCGACCGTGAGACATTCCACCGAGCGGCCCACACCCTCAAGTCGAGCAGCGCCAATCTCGGCGGCGTCCGGCTGAGCCAGCTCTGCGCCGACCTGGAGAACCGCAGTGTCACCGAGATCCCCGCCGATGCTGACGCGGCAACCGCCGCCATCGGCGCCGAGGCGGCGCGGCTCGAGGATGCTCTCCTGCGGCGGCGCCGGGAGCTGCCCTGACAGCTTTCATGGCGGCGGCGCGGCCGTCGGCGGCGTGGCGAATCCTCGGCGGGACATGACGCCCCAGTCGGTCCGCTGGCGCAGGAACCTCCAGATCCCGCGCAGCCGCCAGACCACCGTGAGCTGGCGGTAGCCCAGGCTCTCGAGCAAGGCCCAGCCGACGAGCCAGACGCGGTCTCGGAGCCGCTCGTAGCGGTGAAAGCTGAGCTCTTCCAAGAGCAGCGTGCACATGGCGAGCGCGATGCCGAGCCCGTAGGCGACGAGGAAGAAGAGCACGACGAAGGAGAGGTTCACGGCGCCAAGGATGAGGCCCGCGGCCAGGCCGAGCAGCCCGAAGGCCTCCACCACCGGTGCGACCAGCTCCACGATCACGTAGTAGGGGTAGACCACCAGACCGGTGGTTCCATAGCGGGGATTGAAGAGCAGGCGCTTGTGGCGGCGGAGCACGTCGGCCAAGCCGCGATGCCACCGGTCGCGCTGGCGCCCGAGCACCCGCAACGACTCCGGGGCTTCCGTCCAGGCAACGGGATCAGGAATGAAGCTGATGCGCTTGGGGCGGTGCTGTTCGAACGAGCGGCGCCGGAGCCGCACCACCAGCTCCATGTCCTCGCCGACGGTGTCGTGAACGTACCCACCCGCCTCAGCCGTCGCGTCCCGATCGAACAGGCCGAACGCGCCGGAGATGATGAGGTTGCCGCCCATCCGGTTCCAGCCGAGGCGCCCGAACAGGAACGCTCGCAAGTACTCGATGACCTGGAAACCGGCGAGTGCCCGGCGTGGCGCCTTTACGTCCGTGACGCGGCCATGGCGCACCTCCGAGCCATTGACGATGCGGATCGTCCCGCCGGCGGCGACGGTGTCATCGGTGGTCAGGAACGGCCTGACCATCCGTTGCATCGCCTCGGGCTCGATGATCGTGTCGGCGTCCACCGCGCAGACCAGGTGACCTGTGGCGACGTTGAGCCCGGCGTTCAAGGCGTCGGCCTTCCCGCCGTTCTCCTTGTCGACGACGACCAGGTTCGGGTGGGAGCGGGAGCGGTACAGGCCGACGACCGGCTTGGTCTCGACCAACTGGTCGAAGACGGGATGGACCGAGACCAGCGAGAAGTTCTGGACGAGGACCTGCATGGTCTCGTCATTCGATCCGTCGTTGATCACCACGAGCTCGAGTCTCGGGTAGGACAGGCCGAGCATGGCCCGCACGCTGCCGCTGATCGTGGCGGCCTCGTTGTGGGCGGGGGCCAGCACCGAGATGGTCGGGGAGATCTCGGACTGGAGGATCCGCCACCTCCGCTCGGCGCGCTCCAAAAGCAGGTGGTTGCGCATCTCCCACGACGCACTGAGGAGCAACACGGCGTACACGCTGTTGACGACGAGGAAATAGCAGAGGACCGCCCAGTCGAAGACGACGAGAACGGCCGTGGCGACCTCGACCATCAGCCCACGCCGCCGGTGCCGCGCAGGGCCGCCACGTCGAGCGAATAGCGGGCCATGTCGGCCGCAAACTGGTTGTCGTCGCCGAGGTAGTGGCGTAGGAGCAAGGTCCCGCCCGGGCCGAGTGCCGCGAGGGCGGCCCCGGCCGCCCGGCGAACGGCGAAGACGGGGTCGCGCAACAACGGCGCCACGTCGGGTGCGGCGGCCACGTGCCCAAGACGGCGCAGCGCGTCGGCCGCCGCCACGCGCACCGAGGCGTCGCCGTCGGCCAGCAGGCACGTCAAGGCACTACCGGCATCCGCGCCGCCGATGCCACCGAGCAGGGCGGCGCCCGCGGCGCGGCGCCCGGGCCGCTCGACGTCGGCGGTCGCCGCCATGGCGGCCTCCCGATAGCGCGGATCGGGGCGTTGGGCGAGCACGCTCAGGAGGTCCGCCTGCTCGTCCTCGGGGCGGCGGCCCAGCTCAGCGGCCAGAGCGTCGACCAGCAGTGCTCCCGCGCGCAGGATGCTGTCGGCGGCGGTGTGACGGCACAGGGGGGAGGGGTCACGGAGCGCGGCCGCCAGATGGGGTGCCAGGTCTTCTCGGGCGGCGTCACCGGCCCACTCGAGCGCCTGCGCCCGGACCGCCGGGTGGGGGTCGTCGAGCAACCGGGGCAGCCAGTCCTGCCCGTGGCTGTAGACGTTGAGTTGGTAGGCGCCCAGCAGCCGGCGCCACCACCACCGGCTCGCGCACCGCCGTTCGGCCGCCGCCACCAGTCCCAGTGATTCCGCCACACCGGTGACGCGCCGGCCCTCGTCGCCGACCACGCTGACGGCCAACTGCTCGACGACCCGTCGCTGCACGCGGCGTGGAAGCCGGCGCAGCTGCCCGACGCCGTCGTCGGCCGAGTCGCCGTCGCGGCCGGCGGCGACGGTGGCGGCCAACGTGGCACGGCCCTTCGTCAGCCGTGGGGCGTCGGCACGCTGGCGCCACCACAACCACACCGCATGGATCGCAACGGCGGCGAGGCAGGTGAGGACCGCGGCGACCTCGATGGTGAGGACGAGGCGGAGGATCTCACGCGAGATCATCCGCTCGCCTCCAAGGCCCGCCGGACCCGGTGGACGAGGACCCCCAGGCTGAACGGCTTGGCGACGTGGTCGAAGGCGCCGAGATCGAGCGCCTCGAGCACCTCGCTCTCGTTCGCGCGCACCGTCAACATCACCACTCGCGTCGTTGCCAGCAGCCCGCGCTGGCCCAGGTGGCGGAGCACGGCGATGCCGTCGAGCCCGGGCAGGCCCACGTCGAGCAGCACCACCTTGGCCCGGAACACGGGATTGTCGAGGAGGTCAACCGCCTCGGCGCCGTCCCGGAGCCACCGCAGGCTCCAACCGCGTCCCGACAAGGCGTGGACGACGAGCGCGCCGAGGGCCTCGTCGTCGTCGACGAGCAGGACGTCGACGACCTCCCGACGGCCCCGGCCCGGCGCCTCATGCCGTTCCACCGCATCGCCGCCCACCAACCGGGCGCGGCCCAGGGCTGACTCGGCGGCGACGCTCAACGCTCGCACGCTCGAGCCGTCCTCGGGGCTGGCGGCGACGCCGGCGCTGGCCTTCGGCGTGTCGTGGCCGCCGGCCGCCCGGGCGACCCGGAGCACCTGCTCGACCCGCTCCTGCGCCTCCGCGGCGGTACACCCGTAGCAGAGCTCGGCCAGCCGGCCTTCCGACCACGCGCCGATCGCGTCCTCGGGCGCGGCCGCCTGTCGCAGCAACCGTCCGAGGGCGGCCAGGGCCGTTGCGCCGGGCGGATCGAGCTCGACCAGCACGAGCGACGCCGGGGCGCCGGCGCGTTGCGACAGCCCCAGGAGCCGGGTCGCGTCCTGGACGAACATCCGCGCCGTCGGCAGACCGGTGGTGAGGTCGGTGCCGGCGCGCTGCAGCTGGGCGCGGCTTCGCTCGATCCGGCTGGCGACCCGGGCGACGAGGTCGCCGGGTGAGACGGGCTTGGACACGAAGTCGTCGGCGCCGGCGGTGAACATCCGGCGCACGACGTCCGGTGCGTGCGAGCCCGACAGGAACACGATCGGCAGACGAGTCCAGCGCTCGTCGCTGCGGATTGCCCGGCACAGCGAGATGCCGTCGACGCCGGGCATCTCGTTGTCGAGCAGGAGGAGGTCGGGCCGGACCCGTTCGAGGACGCCCCAGAGCCCCCGGGCGTCGCCCAACGGCTCCACGGCCAGGCCCTCGGCCCGCAAGAGCTCCTCGACGATCATGAGGAAGGTCGGATCGTCGTCCACGACCAGCACCGTTGCCCGCCCGCCGACCCGGCCCAGGAGCCGGGTCACCGCGTGTACGACGGCATCCGGAGGCGCCGGCTGCTCGATCACCGTCCGGACACCCAGCCGGGCGGTGGCCACACGCGCGCTCAGCCCCGCGGCGCCGGTGACGACGACGGTCGCCATTGGAGGCCGGTGATCCGCCACCGCCGCCAGGAAGGCCGCCAGGTCATCATCGGGGCCCACGGCGTCATCGACGACGACGACGTCGGGCGGCTCGTGGCTGATGGCCTCGATCGCTGCGTCAAGATCCCCGGCGGATGCGGCGGCGAACCCTTGGCCGACGGCGGCCTCCACCACACGGCGGTTCCAGTCGGCGTCGCGGCTTGTGACCAACAGGCTCCCGGCGTCGCCGCGCCGGCCCGGACGGGGATCGGACCGGGCCGCAAGGGGCCGGTTCAGCCCGGAACGGAGCCCGACCACCAGGGCCGAAAGCTCGAGCGCCAGAGCGGAGGTGATCACGTCGGTGGAGGTGAGCGTGAGCTCGAGCTCGCGAGCCAAGCGGCTGCCCTCACCGAAGCCGAAGGTGCCGAGCGAGCCCGCCAGCTTGTGTGCCTCACGCCCGGCCGCGAGCTGGTCGTCGGGTGTGAGCCGGCGCTCGATGCCGGCCACGACCGCCCGCTCGATGACGTTGACCTGCTCCTCGAGCACGCCGCGCGATACGTGCCAGATGGCGGCCAGGTCGAGGGCCGTCCCACCCGAGCCGACGGGCGGATCGGAGTCCGGCTGGCTGGTTGTCATTCCCGTTCTCTTCGGTTCGATCCGGCTGCAGCTCTCAACGCTAGGCGAGCGGCATCCACCACGCACCGTCTCGATCGACGGGTCGCGGGATCGGTCGCCGAGGAGACTGGTTGCGTGACAGCCCGCGCCGGACGGTGCAATAGGCTCGCCGGGTTTGCGGGTTTCAGCGCCGTTCACCTAGATTGCGCGTAGTTTCACAAGCTCGATTGGGGCGAGGAAAGAAGCGTGGAGCAGCAGTACGACGGCGTCGAGCCGGACCTCGCCGATCCGCCCGCGGCCGGGAGGCTGCCCCCCGCCGCAGTCATCGCCGCCGGCGGTACGGTGCGCGGGCCCCAGGGCGAGCTGTACAACTCCTTCGGCCAGGGCTTTTCGCGAGCGTTCGAGCTGGCGGTGACACCGGCGCTGTTCGGGCTCATGGGCTACGGCCTCGACCGGTGGGTCGGCACGCTGCCCCTCTTCACGGCCGTGTTCTCGATCGTGGCCCTCGTGGCGATGCTCCTGCGCACCTGGTTCGGCTACTGCTACCGCATGGAGGCCCTCGAGGCGGCCGGCCCCTGGGCCAGCCGGCCGGTCCCCAAGGCGCCGGACACCGCATGACCAAACTCGACCTCGGCCCGGCCGTGGAGCGCCAAGTCGCGAGCGACATGATCCGCCGGGCCCTGCCCGCGCTGCCGGTGCTCGTGCTGGTCGCCGGGTTGGTGCGGGGCGTCGACGGCGCCTTGTCCGCCGCCTTCGCCATCGGACTGGTGCTGGCCAACTTCCTCATCGCCGCCGCCGTGCTGGCCCGGGCGGCGCGCATCGGCGTCGGCGCCCTGGGCTTCGCCGCCCTCGGCAGCTTCATCGTGCGCCTGGTGCTCATCACCGTCGCCGTGCTGGTCGTCAAGGACCAGTCCTGGGTCGACCTGGTGCCCCTGGGCCTCACGATCGTCGTCACCCACCTCGGCCTACTGATCTGGGAGAGCCGCTACGTGTCCATGTCGCTCGCCTATCCGGTGACCCCAGGGAGGAGTTGAGCCCTTGTTCTTCGCCCTCGAGTTCCCGTCTATCGGCCACCTCGTCGACTGGGAAGGACTCCTCTTCAAGGACAGCCTCATCGAGGTCAACAAGACCGTCATGCTGATGTTCCTGGCGCTGGCCATCGTGCTGGCGCTGTTCATCGTCGCCGCCAAGCGGGGCGAGCTGGTGCCCCGGGGCGTGCAGAACGTGGTCGAGGCCGGTGTCGACTTCGTGCGCACGGACGTCATCCAGCAGACCATCGGCCAGGACGGCATGCGGTTCCTTCCGTTCCTCGTGACGATGTTCTTCTTCATCTTCGTCACGAACATCTTCGAGGTCATCCCCGGCATCCAGTTCCCGGTGAACGCCCGGATGGCCCTGCCCGCCTTCCTCGCCCTGCTGGTATGGGCCATGTACAACTACATTGGCATCCGCACGTCGGGCTTCTTCGGCTACCTGAAGTCGATCACCATTCCCCCGGGCGTCCCCAAGGCGCTGCTGGTGCTGGTGGCGCCCATCGAGTTCATCTCGACGATCTTCGTGCGGCCGTTCTCCCTGGCTGTCCGGCTCTTCGCCAACATGCTGGCCGGCCACCTGCTGCTGGTCACGTTCGCGGTGCTTTCCGCGGCGGTCTTCTCGAAGACGCTGCTGATCATCATGCTGCCGCTCACGTTCGGCATGCTCACCGCCCTCACCGGGTTCGAGGTCCTGGTGGCCGTGCTGCAGGCGTTCATCTTCACGATCCTGACCGCCGTCTACATCGCCGGCGCCATGCATCCCGAGCATTAAGGAGGGCAATCACTTGTTCGACCTACTGGCACAGGCCGGAGGCGGCGCCGATATCACACCGGGGCTCTCGGCCATCGGTGCGGGTATCGGCTACGGCGCGGCCGCCATCGGCCCTGGTATCGGCATCGGCATCGTGGTGGGCAATGCCATCACCGCCATGGCACGCCAACCCGAGGCGGCGGGCATGGTCCGCACGACGATGTTCCTGGGCATCGCCTTCACCGAGGCGCTGGCCCTGATCGGTTTCGTCGTGTTCATCCTCCTCAAGTACACGTGAGGGCCCGATGCACGTCGCGCTGATACTCGCCCAGGCGGCCGAAGGGGGCCACGCCGAAGAGACGGTCAACCCCATCCTCCCGGCGGCGAACGAGCTGATCTGGGGTGCGCTGTCGTTTGTCGTGCTGCTCCTGATCATGAAGAAGTACGCCTTCCCCGCCCTCACCAAGGCGATGGACGCACGCGCCGAGAAGATCAAGGCCAGCCTCGACGAGGCCGAGAAGGCCAAGGACGAGGCCCAGGAGGTGCTGGCCGACTACAAGCGCCAGCTCGCCGACGCCAAGAACGAGGCCGCCCGCATCATCGAGGAGGCCCGCCAGACCGCCGACAAGATCCGCCAGGACCTGCACAAGCAGGCCGAGGCGGAGGCGGCCGAGATCAAGCGGCGGGCCAACGACGACATCCAGGCCCAGGCGGCGCGCACGATGGCCGACCTCCGGGCCCAGGTGTCGCTGCTCGCCATCCAGTTGGCCGAGAAGGTGGTCGAGCAGAACCTCGACGGTGACACCAACCGGGCGCTGGTCGAGCGCTTCATCGACCAGATGGGGTCCAACTCTTGACCGCAACCATGGGCGGAGGGTCGCCGGCCCGGGTGGACGGCTACGCCACCGGCCTGCTCGAGGTGGCCAAGGCCGAGGACTCCCTCGACCGGGTCGTCGACGAGCTGTTCCGCTTCGCCCGCGCGCTCGACCGCAGCGACGAGCTGCGCCAGAGCCTCACCGACATCCAGCTGCCACCCGAGAAGCGCCAGGCCATCGTCGAAGACCTGCTGGACAAGCGGGTGTCGCCGCTGACTGTCGCCATGGTCTCGTTCATCGTCGGCACCGGCCGCTCGCGTGACATCGTCCCGATCATCGACAAGCTCGTCGAACGCTCGGCCTCCGAGCGCGAGCGGGAGCTGGCCGAGGTGCGCTCGGCGACCCCCCTCGACCGCGAGGTGCAGGAACGCCTCCAACGGGCCCTGTCCCGCGCCCTGGGCAAGGAAGTCGAGGTCAAGGTGATCGTCGACCCGTCCGTCATGGGCGGCCTCGTCGCCAAGGTGGGCGACACGGTCATCGACGGCTCGGTCCGCCACAAGCTCGAACGACTGAAAGAAACCCTGTAATGAGCGACAGCTTCCATTTCGAATTCTCCGCCGACGACATCGCCGACGTGCTGCGCAAGCACCTCGAGGACTTCACGCCCGACATCGAGCGCCAGCGCGTCGGCACCATCGTCGAGGTCGGCGACGGCATCGCCCGAGTCTCGGGCCTGCCCAACACGTCGGTCAACGAGCTGCTCGAGTTCGAGGGCGGCACCCTCGGCCTGGCCCTGAACCTCGACGAGGACTCGATCGGCGCGGTGGTCCTCGGCATCATGGAGCGCATCGAGGAGGGCCAGAGCGTCACCGCGACCGGCAAGATCCTCTCCGTACCCGTCGGCGACGAGCTGCTCGGCCGGGTGGTCAATCCCCTCGGCGAGCCCATCGACGCGCGGGGCGCCGTCAACGCGCAGAGCCACCGGCGCCTCGAGGTGCAGGCGCCCGGCGTCGTGCACCGCCAGCCGGTGAAGGAGCCGCTGCAGACCGGCATCAAGGCCATCGACGCCATGACGCCGATCGGGCGCGGCCAGCGCGAGCTGATCATCGGGGACCGCAAGACGGGCAAGACCGCCGTCGCCATCGACACGATCATCAACCAGCGCGGCCAGGGCGTGAAGTGCATCTACGTCGCCGTCGGCCAGAAGGGCTCGAGCATCGCCGAGGTCGTCGCCACCCTCGAGGAGAACGGCGCCCTCGAGTACACGGTCATCGTCGCCGCCCCGGCCGCCGACCCGGCCCCGTTCAAGTACCTCGCCCCCTACGCCGGGTGCGCCATGGGCCAGCACTGGATGGAGCAGGGCGACGCCGCCCTGATCGTCTACGACGACCTCTCCAAGCAGGCCGAGGCCTACCGGCAGCTGTCGCTGCTGCTGCGCCGCCCACCGGGGCGTGAGGCCTACCCGGGCGACGTGTTCTACCTGCACAGCCGGCTGCTCGAGCGGGCGGCCAAGCTGTCCGACGACAGGGGCGCCGGGTCACTCACCGCCCTGCCCATCATCGAGACCAAAGAGGGCGACGTGTCGGCCTACATCCCGACCAACGTCATCTCCATCACCGACGGCCAGATCTACCTGCAGACCGACCTGTTCCGCTCGGGCGTGCGTCCGGCCGTCGACGTGGGCATCTCGGTGTCCCGCGTCGGTGGCAACGCGCAGATCAAGGCCATGAAGACGGTGGCCGGGACGCTCAAGATCGACCTGGCCCAGTTCCGTGAGCTCGAGGCGTTCGCGTCGTTCGGCTCCGAGCTCGACAAGGTTTCCCAGGCCCAGCTCGATCGCGGCTACAAGCTCACCGAGCTGCTCAAGCAGGGCCTGCACGCTCCGCTGCCGGTCGAGGAGCAGGTCATCTCGATCTACGCCGGCACCCGCGGCCACCTCGACGACATCCCCGTCGGCGACGTGCGGCGGTTCGAGGACGAGCTGCTCGACTTCATGCGCACCCGCCGCCCCGAACTGCTCGACCACGTCACTAG
>JBOGIC010000587.1:0-6009 GCA_050744985.1 Acidimicrobiales bacterium | reverse complement strand
GCTTTGGACGGCACGGTGATCCCGCCCCCGGACCTTCCGACGGACCAGCTCCCGATTCCCCCCGTGTCGACCATCATCAACAACCTGCTGGACACGACCACGGCGCTCCTGCGCGATCTGATCAACTCCGTCGTGGTGCCGCTCCTGCGACCGGTGCTGGGGCTGCTGCCCGTGCCGCCGATCGACGAGCTGCTCGGCCCGCTCGACCTTGGGACCCTTCTCCAGAAGCTCCCTCCAGTCGTCGACGCCCTCACCGCACCCATCGAATCACTCCTGAAGGAGGTGGCTTCGCTCCCGGGCACGCTCCTCACCGTCCCGCCCCAAGTGGCACTCGGCGCCGTGACGTACCGGGTCTGTACCGAAGCCCCGCAGGTGGTGCTGTCGTGCTCGCTCCCGGTCCCGATCGCACTCCCGCTGCTCGTCGACGTGACCGGCGACCGGCTTCCCGACGTGTCGGCCCAGCTCGCCCCCAGTATCAACCTCTTCGCACCCCTCGACGTTGGGTTCTCCTTCACCGTCGCCCGGCTTCCGACGGCTCCGGCCGGACCCTTGCCGGCCCATGTCGTCGCCGTCTACGACCCGATCCTCTCCGGCAAGCGTGTCCAGTTCGGGTTCGACGGGCGCGCGGAGACCCTCGCCAACCGGGCGACGGCGCGGGTGACGATCAAGAACGTCCTGGCCGCCGTGCGCGGGGACCTCAACGTCGTGGTCGCCGCCGACCACGTGCAGCCCGGTGCGGTCGAGACGGCGACGCTGGCGGTGAAGACGCTGGCCTCGGGCAGCTTTCTCCAGCCGTTGGCGGAAACCGACCCACTGGTCGGGGCCCTCCGTGTGGAAGGGGTCCCCGCTTCGCTGACGGCCGGGCTCCACGTCCAGGGCACCGCCGACACCGACCGCGCGACGCTCGAGATCACCTCCTCGTCGCCGACGCGCGTCGACGCGCTCGTCACGAAGGACACGACCTCGCAGTCGCCCTCGACCCACAAGGAGTACCGGCTGCTGGTCGACAAGCTGCCTCAGCGCGTCGTCGTCGACCTCGTCCGCCAGGCTGACACCAACCGGGTCGATGTCCTAACCAGTCAGCCGGTCGCTCACCTGTCGGCCAGCACGAGGTTGGTCCCCGACACATCCCAGGCGGGCACGTACAACGACAGCGTGTACGACGTGCGCGGTCTGCCGACCGAGGTGCACATCGAACAGGTCGGGGGCGACAACTTCGCCTACCGCGCGTCGAATGTCCTCCCCAGCGCGTCCTTCAGCACCGGTGCGTTCGTCGACGGCGTCCTGAACACTTCCACGAGCGGCGCGGTGAAGGATGTGCCCACCGACGTTCGCCTGATGCGGACCGTCGACGGCAACGGCGTGACGACGGTGGCCTACGACGCCAACGGCTCGCTCGGAGAGGCGACTGTCGGGTTGTTCGATCGGCCCGAGAATCTGGCCTCACTCGCCGCGACCGCTCGGGGCTTACCCAGGCATGCGGTGCTCAGGAGCAACCCGGCAACCGGCGCCGGCGACTACAGCGGCAGCGAGCCGATTGGGCGGCTGGAGGCGACGCTGAGCCGCGCTGGTGGTAGCACGATCGACTTCGCCGGCGACCACGTCACTGTGCTCAAGCGAGGAGACCAACTGGGTCTCGACGTGGCCGTTTCGGGCCTGAAGTCGTTTCACTTCGACGCATCCCAGCGTGCAACCTCCGAGGTGACGCTCGCGCCGGGGGGGCAGCCCTTCCACGCGGTCGTGGACGCAGACGTGCCCGACGTGCTCGCCCGGCTCGATGTCTCCAACCTCCCAGCGACCATGGGCGCGACCGTGGATGTCGCCGCGGGGGTTGCGTCGTATACGGCACAGGGCGAGGTCGTCGACGAGGTTGCCGCCTACTACGAGCGGCGGGACACCGGGGCGGTGGCGACCGTCGAGGCGGAGGCGGTGCCAGCGGCGATGAATCTCAACTTCGCCACGGGTGACACAACGCCGAAGCTGACGTACGGCGCCTCGGGCCGGCTCGGCAAGCTCCACGCGTTCTACCGTGCCGCGCCGAGCGCCATGGCCTTCGACGCGACAGTCGTCGATCTGCCCCCCTATTTCACGGTCGAAGGCGCGGACCCGTTCGTCTTCGACGCACGGGACCGAGCCGAAGCCCCGTCCGGCTCCTCGCACCTCGGGGCGCTGCGGTTCCGCTACACCACTGACGAAGAATTCGCCGAACCGCCCACGACCGACGACCACCTGCTCGTTGACGTCGACTCGGAGGCGACCCAGGTCGACCTCTCCTACCACGGACTGCGCCGTGTACGGACGGCCACGACAGCCGACAAGGGACTGCACGTCGAGCTCGGTAACACTGAGAAACGCCTGTTCCGGACGTATCTCGACACCCCGGACCTCAGCCTCGAGGGGTTCGTCCGGGGCGTCCCGACGGATGTGACCTTTGACATCAGCGGACAGACCGCGACGTATCACGGGTCGTCGCGCATCGACGAGGTCGCCGTCGACATCGACCGACGGAACGGAGAAACCGTCGCCATCGACGTCACGGACATCCCCGAGACCGTTGCGTTGACCTTCGACTCGGTGGGCTCGGCCGTCGAGTGGCAGGCGTCCGACCAGGTCGGTGGCCTCGCTGCCCTCGTCCGGTTCGGCGCGCCGACGACGGGATCGACGCGCGTCTTCGACGCGTCCCTGGTACTGGCGGGCATCCCGCGGCACTGGCGAGCGAGCTACGGCGCGGGTCATCCGCGATTCGAAGGCATCAGCGGGCCGATCGAGAGCCTGGCCGCGACCTTCACCAACCACGGCACGGCGACGAGCCTCGACGGCGACCACGCCAACGTCGTGTTCGAGTCCTCGACCGGCGATCTCGACGCCAGCGTGAAGGTGAGCGGTTTGGCCTTGGTCGACTACGAGAAGCTCGACAATGGCGCTCACGGCACGGTCCGCCTGGCGGAGGGCGGCACGCTGGGACTCGGCGCCCGAGTGGGTTCCGCCGACAACCGGCTGACCCTGACGGGCAAAGTCGTCGGGCTGCCCGAGCATCTCCAGTTCACGCACACCGACGGTGTGGCCCACTACCAGTCGAACAGCAGCCCAGACGTACAGCTGGTCGTCGGCTACGGCAGCGACGCCGCGGTGGCGGCGACGCCCGATCCACCGAGCATTCACGGGTTCGCGATCCGCGATGGCACCGCCGGCGGCTCGACGGCAATCAAGGCCTCAATGTTCCTCACCGGGTTCCCGAGCGAACTGATCGTGGATGCGCCCGCGGAGGTGTTCACCGTCAGCGGTTTCTCACCGCGTCTCCCGGTCTCGCTCGACGCCCGTCTGAACGGGTTGACATCGGAGCCGGTCATACTCCTGGCCACGCAGCACGGAATCCCCGCCCACGCCGGCTTCACGCTGGGCCACCTGAACAACACGGTGCTTCCCGACGGCACGCGCCACAGCGACTTCACGTACCAGGCGACGGGGACGCTGGGGCGGCTGACCATCCTCAAGCTGGCGGCGGCGGGCGATGCCTACCTGGACATCAGCTCGATCCCGGCGTCGATCAGCGTCGGCCTGGATTCGGCGGACGGGCGAACGAAGGCGGCGGTGGTGATGACCGAGGGGATCGCCAGCATTGCGGCCCTTGCCGGGCCGCATGACGAGAGCCTCCTCACTGGATCGCCACCCACCCGGTCGTGGAACGTCGGGGTCACATTGACCGACGTGCCCCGCGAGCTGGCCCTCACGGTCGCCAGTGGCGCGTCGCCGGTCATCTACGAAGCCAGCGATGCCGGAATGGACCTGCGAGCCTTCGTCCGCATCGACCCGGCGGCCCTCGTGCAAATCAGGGTCGACAACCTCGGCAAGAGGGTCACGGTCACCGCCAACGCGACCGAGATCAAGCCTCGATCGAGCCTGCCCTTCCCGCTGCCCAACATCCCGGCGGTCAATGTCCATGTCGAGTCAACTCCCAAGACCGAGTACTTGTCGGTGTCGGGCGCGCTCGATGTCAATTTGGCCAAGACGTGGGAGTCACCGTCGATACCCATCTTCGGCTTGGGCGACCGGGTCGCGATTGCTGTCGCGGCGAAGTTCTTCTTGGGCCGGATCTCCGGGGCCGTGACATTGAGTGACTTCGCGACCGTCGACCTTCAGCTCAGCGTCGTGTCGAAGATCATGCAGGGTGATTTCAGGGAAGTGGGCCTGTACCTGGCCCTGGAGCAGATCCGGCTGACGCTGTCGCTCGTGCTGAAAATCTTCCGGTGGTCGATCAAGCTCGTGGACCTCCCTTCGCTGAACATCGCAAAGATCCAAGTCCCGTTCCGATTCGCGGCGGCGCACGAGGGGCAGTGGTTCTCGATCTCCACGCTGTTCCCGTGCGGTATCAGCATCCGACGGTTCAGGATCCGGATCAAGTTCTTCAAGCTCGATGTGTCACTGCGTCCGCATCCCCACCACACGGGCAGCACGACAGGCCCGCCACCGGGTGAGGAGGGCGGCGTGTGGTTCGCCACGCCGACGCTGGGTGGGTTCACGCGGTACCTGTCCGACGCCCTCCTCGTGATCTACGGCGCGCTGTACCAGGGCGTGTCGATCGGCGGCGGCGCCGCTGTTCATTGCCGGGTGTAGAAAACGCAAGCCCGCGCTACGTCGGAGGGAAGAAGGCCCCGCCGAACAGGCGGACGCCGATGAAGTACAGCTCGGCGAACGTCAGGCACCTGTAGCGCCGGGGATCGAACACGTCCGGGTGCTGCGCCTGGCACGCTTCGATCATGTCGGCGCGGAACGCCACGTCGCACGCGAGACGGTCGACGCCCTCGGCGTAGCAGGCGTCGTGTTGCGTGCACGCGGCGGTGAAGTCGAACACGCCCGGGATGGCGTCGGGCACGCCCGTGCACGGCTCCCCGTCCGGATCGAAACTGGTGATCGGCGGCACCGTCTGGGCGTGGACCGGGGTGGTGCCGAGGAGCACCGTTACGGACAGGACCAGGGCGGCAACCAGGACGCGTCGCATGCGCAACTCCTCGCTCTCAACCGAACAAACGCAGGGGCTCGACGGGGGGATCGTACGGGGCGACGAGGTCGGGCGTGTCGTTGCGCACGTCGCCGACCCGAGGGTCGACGGGATGCCGCACGAGCGTGCCCGCCGGGGCGCGCTGCACCAGGTCGGCGACCTGGTGGCGGCTGAGGTCGCGGTGGCTCAACCAGGCGGTGAGGGCCTCTCGAGCGAGGATGACGGGCATGCGGTCGTGGATGCCTTCCACGTCGGGCCCGGCCGCGGTCGTGAGGATCGTGCAGGCGTGGTGGCCTTCGAGCAGGCCGGCGAGCGCAAGGGGTGCGCCATCCGCCCGTGTGAAGAACAGCGGCCGCTTCTCGTGCCATTCGAAGAACCCGTCCACGACGACGGCCAGCCGGCGGGCCGTGGCCGAGCCCGAGATGCGCTCACCCCGGGCGTTGAACGACCGGTTGGCCAGGCCCCAGTGGAACAGGTCCAGTACGCGCCCGTGCTCGTCCACCAGTCCAGGCAGCGTCCGGGTCGGGGCGAGGTTGTAGCCGGGCTCGTAGCGGTCGATCACGCCGGCGGCGATGCGGGCGCCGAAGGCGTCGGCGAGCACGTCGACCGTCCGGTAGACCGCGACCCGCCCGCACATCGCAGACGCGTCAGACGGCGGCGGCGGTCTTGTCGCGGCGGCTCGCCATGCGCTCGACGACCCGGGCCATGCGGTCGAGGTAGCCGATCACCTTCTCGCGCGCCGCCTCGGCCTCCGGGCTCAGGCCCTCGAGCTCGTGGAGGTGCCAGTGGTTGCGCACGACCGGGAGCAGCACCTGCTCGAGGAGGATCCCGAGGTCGAAGATGCCGACGGCGGCGATAGCGCGGGCATGGGCGGCGAAGTCGGGTACGCCCGTCCCGGGCATCGCGAAGCCGGGAACCTGGTCGGCGATGGCCAGCACCATCGTGGAGGGGTCGATCTCGATGGCGGCGCTCACGAGGTCGCGGTAGAAGAGATGGTGGAGGTTCTCGTC
>JBOGIC010000586.1:0-3335 GCA_050744985.1 Acidimicrobiales bacterium | reverse complement strand
CGAGCAGTCGCACGAGTATGCGGCGGCGCGTGGCGTCGGCCAGCGCGGCGCCGACCCGGCCCAGCACGTCGAGGTGGGGCGATACGGTGGCCGGCACACCTCGTAATACACCGGAGGGTGAACTATTGTTCCCAGTGGTTACTCGCCCCGGTAGGTGCCGAAGCTCCAGAGGTTGCCCTCGGGGTCGGTCACGGTGAATCCTCGCGATCCGTAGTCGGAATCCTCCAGACCCCGGACCACCTCGGCCCCGGCCTCGGTGGCCCGCTTGTACAGGGTGTCGGGATCGTCGCAAACCACGTACACCGAGTCGTTCCCGGGCCGGCGGCGGCCCCAGGGCGTATCGTCCTTCCCGGTGGTGCCGAACATCACGCCGCCGCCGAGGGGCCAGCGCATCTCGGCGTGGTGCACGACGTCGGGGTCGGCGTCGGCGGTGTACATGCACCGCAGCTCGAACCCGAACGCCTCGGCGAGGAAGGTGGCGGCGGCCTTGGCGTCGCGGTAGGTGAGGCCGGGCCAGACCGTGGGCTGAATGTCGTCGTTGCTCATGCTGCCGATACTGGCGACTCGGGGCGGTCGAGGTCTTGGACGGATGGGAGCTCCTCGGCCATCCACTGGCCGGGCGGGCAGCCGGCGAGGTCGACGAAGTCACGGTTGAGGTGGGGCTGGTCGTAGTAGCCGCACGTCGCCGCCACGTCGGCGAGGGCGGGGCGGTCCGGCCGGGCGAGAAGACGGCGCGCCCGCTCGAACCGCATGACGCGCGCCGCCTGCTTGGGCGACAAACCGAACTCGCCGGTGAACCGGTCGGCGAGGTGCCGGCGGCTCCATCCCACGTCGGCGGCGACCGCCGCCACCGAGGCCGTCCCACCCGAGGTTTCCAGGCGACGCCAGGCCTGGCGCACCTGGGCGTTGACGTCCCTCGCCTCCAGGACCAGGCGCCCGAGCACTTCGTCGCAGACCCGGAAACGGGCCGCCCACCCCGGCGTCTCGTTCAGCCGTTCCCACAGCTCGGTCGCCGCCGGGCCGAGGATGTCGCGGGCCTCGATTGACGTGTTCCACACGGCCACGGCCGGCACACCCAGCAGGGCCCGGGCGGCCAGGGGCGTGAGCTCGATGGCCACACCCTCCTGGTGGCCGTCGTGGGCGATGAAGGCCGGCGAGAGTTGCAGTCCACTCAGGGCGAACTCGTACCGGCCGGGCGCCTGGCGTGGGTCGGTCTGGCCCACGACGTGGATCGGCGCGCCGATGCTGACGATGCACGTGAGATGGCGGGCCGGCAGCCCCCGATGGACGCCCGCCGGGCCGGTCAGCCGGTACCCGATGTAGGCGTCGATGAGCGGCCGGAGGCGGGCCGCGGGCCGGGCCGCAGGCACGGTAGCGACCCTACTTCGGTACTCTCGGTTTGCTGTGGCGACAGCGCGGCGGTGGCGGCGGATGTGGATGGTCCGAGTCTGGATGGTCGCAGTGGCGGTGCTGGTCGCCGCCGGCGTGGCGGGCTGCGGGGGCGGCGGCGCCGACGACCCGCTGGCGGGAGGTCCGCCGCCCGAGGATTTCCGGCTGCAGCCGGGCGACCGGCCGGTGCGGTTCCGCCTCGATACGGCGGTCTCCGAGGAGACGAAGGCGTTCATCGTCGAGACGCTCGGGTGGGCCCACGTCGACCTCGGCGACAGCGGTCCGCTGACCATCCACGTCTACAGCGACGAGGATCACTTCGTCACCGCCTACACCAACGACTTCGGCATTTCCCCCCAGGAGGCGCGTGACCGGCTGGCGGCCGGTGAGTTCGCCTTCGCCACCTCCGGCGGCCACATCTGGATCTACCTGCCGAACTTCGACATCGACCCGATCGAGATCCGGCGGCTCACGCTCTACCACGAGTACTTCCACACGGTCCAGGACTGGCTGGCGGAGATCCGGTTCCAGAGCAGCGACGACCGGGAGTTGTCGTTCGTCCCGAGGTGGATGGTGGAGGGGTGCGCCGAGTACCTGGCGGTCCACGCGGCGGCCGCCCGCGGCTTGGTCGACGAGGGCCTGCACCGGCAGCTGATCATCCGGCATGCCAACGACGGCGGCGAGGCGCTGAAGACGGTGGAGTCGGCGGGCCAGCCGAGCTTCCTCGGTGGTTCCGACGGCGCCTACACCGTCGGCTACCTCGGTTGCGAACGGCTCGCCCAGACACGCGGCCCGGAGAAGGCGATGCACCAGTTCTGGGTGTCGTACGCCACCCTGCGCCACTGGGACACCGCCTTCGCCGAGGCCTTCGGTCTGACGCCGGCGGCCTTCTACGCCGAGTTCGAGGCGTACCGGCGGACGCTCTGATCGGGACCGGTCATCACCGACAGCGCCAGCCCGGCGAGCCCGCTCATCACGGCCACGCCGCTCCACAGCTCGACTGACCAGCCCACGTCGGAGGTCACGGCGAGGATGGCGAAGTAGGCCAGCCACATGACGACGGGCACGGCGGTCGCCACGGCCCGCAGCGGCAGGCGGCGGTACAACAGGTCGCCCGCCAGACCCGCGACCACCGCGGCGGCGAACGTCAGGCCCTGGTCGAACGACTCGATCGACGCCACCAGCGTGGACACCACACCGAAGAGGAACGTGATCGTGCCGAACGGCAGCGTCCACCGGCGAGCGAGGTACAACACCGGCGCGATCAGGATGAGCGTCGTCAGCAGGATGGCGGCATAGCCCTCGAGCTGGACCTCCTCGACCATCCACTGGGCGATCCCCGGCCGGGCGGCGAACTCGTGGGCGATGAAGTCGTGCGGGCCCCGTTCCACGGCGCTGCTCATCGTGGGGGCGAAGACCATCATGAAGAAACCGACGGTGGCGGTCGCCAGCGTCATCGAGAGCAGGGTGGGCAGGAACTCCCGGAATGTCGGTGTGGTCACCGACGTGTCTGCCCACGCCGCCCGCAGCGGGCTGGTGATGACGAGGATCCCGCCGAGGAACAGGATCAGGTGCGACGGGCTCAGGATGGCTTCGAGGTCGACCTCGATGCCGAAGATCTCGTGCCAGGTCATGTCGAACACGCCGCCGAGGGCGAACATCGCCACGCCGACGAGGCCGATCCCGTACCCGATGGGGACGGCGGACCGTCCCGGCGCACCGGCGGCGCGGCGGCGCTGCACCATCCACCCCATCCACGCGGCGGTGGCGAGGAACCCGGAGTAGAAGACGCCGTGCCACGGCGTGAAGAACGTCTCGGGCTTGTCGTTGTTGTGGGCCCACCCGTCGATGAAGACGCCGGCGATGAGCCACGAGGCGAACAGGACGGTCAGGAGGTTCTCGCCCCGTGTCGCTCGGGGACGGGTCGCCGGCTCCTCGATGATCGG
>JBOGIC010000585.1:0-5163 GCA_050744985.1 Acidimicrobiales bacterium | reverse complement strand
GCTCCGACGAGCTCCTTCGTGAGATGCCCCACCTGCCGCTGATCGGCGGCATGGCGTTGGCCGGGCGGGCACTGGGGAGCAACCGGCTCGTGATCGACGACCAGGTGGTGCGGTCGGGCGCCGTGGGCGTGCTGCTCGGTGAGGGAGTCGACGTCGACCTCGTCGTCTCCCAGGGCTGCCGGCCGATCGGCCATCCGCTGACCGTCACCAAGGCCGAGGGCAACGTGGTGTTCGAGCTGGGCGGCAAGCCGGCCCTGCAACGCCTGGGCGAGCTGGCCGAGGTCATGCCCGAGGAGGAGCGCCAGCAGCTCTACCGCGGGGTGCAGTTCGGGCTCGTGATCGACGAGCACAAGGTCGACTTCGGCCGCGGCGACTTCCTCATCCGCTCGGTCATGGGCGGCGATCCCGAGAGCGGCGCCATCCAGGTCGGCGACACCGTCGACGTGGGCGCGACCGCGCAGTTCCAGATGCGTGACGCGGCGTCCGCCGACGAAGACCTCCGCCACCTCCTCGCCGGCCGCGACGCCGACGCCGCCCTGCTGTTCACCTGCAGCGGCCGCGGGCGCGGCCTGTTCTCCGTACCCGACCACGACGCCACCGTGCTGTCCGACCGCCTCGACGGCGCCCCCGTCGCCGGCATGTTCTGCGCGGGCGAGCTGGGCCCCGTCGGCGGCCGCAACTTCCTCCACGGCTTCACCGCGTCGATCGCCCTCCTGTCACACCGCTGATCACACAGGGTGCGGTGGCGGCGGGCCCTAAGCTCGCTCTGTGGACAACCCGTTGGTCGAACCGTCGGCGGAACGGGTCGCGCCCCCGGCCGTGCTGGTCGTGTTCGGGGCGTCCGGCGACCTCACGAGCCGCAAGCTCATGCCGGCGGTCGAGCGCCTCGCGCTGCGGCGCCTGCTGCCGGGCGGCTTCTCCGTGGTCGGCGTGGCCCGCACCGAGATGGATGACGACGACTTCCGTGAGCGCATGCGCACGATCGTCGAGTCGTCCGGTGGCGGCGGCGACGAGGCCAAGCACGTCTGGGATGCGTTCGCCGGCGGCTTCGCCTACGTCGCCGGTTCCTACGACGATCCCGACACCTACCTCCGGCTGCGCGAGCGCCTGGAGCGGTTCGACCGTGAACGCGGCACGGGCGGCAACCGTCTCTACTACCTGGCCACACCGCCCAACACGTTCCCCGTGATCGTCAAGGCTCTCGGCGATGCGGGCCTCAACCAGCCCGAGTGCGACGACGCGTTCGTCCGCGCCGTCATCGAGAAGCCGTATGGGCACGACGCCAAGTCGGCTGCCGCGCTCGACGAGGTGGTCCATGCGGTCTTCGACGAGTCGCAGGTCTACCGGATCGACCACTACCTCGGGAAGGAGACGGTCCAGAACGTCCTCGCCCTGCGCTTCGCCAACGCCATCTTCGAGCCGGTGTGGAACCGGCGCTACGTCGACCACGTGCAGATCACCGTGGCCGAGTCGCTGGGCGTAGGCCACCGCGGCAGCTTCTACGAGCAGGCGGGCGCCCTGCGCGACATCGTCCAGAACCACGTGATGCAGGTGCTTTCGCTGACGCTCATGGAGCCCCCCGCCACCTTCGAGGCCGACGCCATCCGCGACGAGAAGGTGAAGGCGCTCAAGGCCGTGACGCCGTTCACGACCGACAAGGTCTGCGACGACGTCGTTCGGGCCCAGTACGCCCGCGGGTGGGTGCAGGGCGCGGAGGTGCCGGGGTACCGCGAGGAGGAGGGTGTCGACCCCCACAGCCTGCGGGACACCTACGTGGCCATGCGCCTCGAGGTCGACAACTGGCGCTGGGCGGGCGTGCCCGTCTACGTGCGCACGGGCAAGCGGCTGCCGAAGCGCGTGACCGAGGTGGCCATGGAGTTCAAAGCCGTGCCCCACCTGCCGTTTGCGTCCGATCAGGCCGAGGGTCTCGAGGCCGATGCGCTCGTCCTGCGGATCCAGCCCGACGAAGGCATCACGCTGCGCTTCGGCGCCAAGGTGCCGGGCCAGGCGTTCCGGGTGCGGTCGGTGTCGATGGACTTCTTCTACGGCGCCGCCTTTCTCGAAGAGACGCCCGACGCCTACGAGCGCCTGCTGCTCGACGCCCTCATCGGCGACCAGACCCTGTTCATCCGCTCCGACGAGGTGGCGGAGGCGTGGCGCATCTGTGACCCTCTGCTGACCGCGTGGGACGAGGAGAACGTGCCGCTGAGCCGGTACGAGGCCGGCACGTGGGGCCCCCTCGAGGCCGAACAGTTGCTGGCCCGCGACGGCCGGCGGTGGCGCCGGCCGTGACCCCGGCCCCGCCCCACGTCACGACGCTCGGATCGTGGGAGGCCGACGATGTCACCGTCGGCCAGGTCGAGTCCGCCCTCTCGGAGCTGCGCCGTCACGAGCAGAAGGCGGCGGTGCGCACCAGCGTGTTGACCCTCGTGGCCATCGTCGGCGACGAGGCGTCCGGCCACAATGCGCTCGAAGTGGTGAGCGAGCTCGGCGCCCGGCATCCCTCGCGCACGGTCGTGCTGGTCCTCGACGAGCACAGCGTCGAGAACGGGCTCGACGCCCAGGCCTCCGTCCACGTGATCGAGCGCGAAGGCCGGGCCGTGTGCTTCGAGGAGTTGCTGCTGCGCGTGCGGGGCCGCACCCGCCACCACCTCGACTCGGTCGTCGAACCGTTCGCCCTCCCCGACCTGCCGCTGGTCGTGTGGCTACCGGACCGGTTGCCGAGCCTCGGCGACCCGCTCCTCGCCGTCAGCGACCGCGTCGTGATCGACAGCCGAGCTGTCGCCGGCGCCGGGTCGTCGGCCGAGGCGCGCACGCTGCTGCCCCGGATCGCCGCGCTCGCCCGGCGGCTCCCCGTCACCGACCTGTCCTGGACCCGCCTGGCGCCATGGCGGAGCCTGCTCGCCGGCCTGTTCGAGGGGCCGGTGTACCGTCCGTTCCTGCGCGAGATCGAAAAGGTCGAGGTGACAGGAAACTACGGCCCGCGCCACCTCCTGGGCGGCTGGGTGATGAAGCGCCTGGAGGTGCCACCGGCCCGGGTCGAGCTCGTGTCCGGCGAGCACGTCTCCATCCGGGTGACGGCCGTGCACCGCGACCGCACGGGGGTCTTCGCCGTGGAGCGGCCGGGCGCGGCACGGGTCATCCACGCCTCCGTCGAGATCGATCGGGGACCGTCGGTGAGCCAGGTGCTGCACATGCGCGGCCAGTGGCCGTCGCTCGCGCTGGCCGGCGCCTTGACGCGCATGGGTAGGGACGACGTGTTCTGCGAGGCCCTCGCCGGGGCCCTCGAGCTACGCCAGGCGGCCGCGTGAACGGCGACGTCGTCGTCGTGGACGACGTCGCGTCGGAGTTCGCCGAGCGGGTCGTCGAAGCGTTCCACAGCCGGCCCGACGACAGCTTCTCGCTCACGCTCTCGGGCGGGCCCACCGCCCGACGCTGCTACGAGCGGCTGGCGGCCGATGCCGCCGACCAGATCGACTGGTGGCAGGTCGACGTGTACTGGGGCGACGAGCGCTGCGTCCCGCCCGACAGCCCCGACAGCAACGAGCGCCTCGTGCGTGAGGCCTTGCTCGAGAAGGTCGGGGCCGCCAACGCCGTGTACCCGATGCGCTGCGAAGACGGCCCCGACCCCTACCAGCAGCGCATCGCCCAGGCCGGTCGCCTCGACTTCATCCACCTCGGCCTGGGGCCCGACGGCCACACGGCCTCCCTGTTCCCCGGGTCGCCGGCGCTCGACGCCGACCCCGGCCGCCTGGTCGTGCTGAACCACGACCCCAGCGGGCGCAACCCGTACGAGCGCATGACGCTCACGTTCTCCGGCCTCGCGCGCGGCCGCCTGGTGGTGTTCACGGTGGCCGGGGCCGACAAGGCCGCCGCCTTCGCCGATGTGCGCGACGGAAACCAGCGTTGCCCGGCTGCACGCGTGCGGGCCGATCGCATCCTCTGGATCGTCGACCACGCCGCCGCCGGCGAGTAGCGGTCCCTTAGCCTCCTCTTGCCTTACTTGTTCGTTGGCGGGCCCTTACGCCACCGTCACCGTCTGGGCCGGGTCGCCGCACGGGGTCGGGCCCATGGCGGCGTTGTTGGCGTCACCCGAGTAGGAGACGACCCACCGGTACGTGCCCGCCTGCGTCGGGACATACGTACTGGATACGTACTCGCCGTTCCCGTTGACGGGCACGGCTGACGCGAACACGGGCGTGCCCGTGCACGTCGCGTCGCCCGGCCCGTAGAGCGCGAAGCGCATCCGGCCGGACGGGTTGTTGCCGCCCGCCAGCGTCGCCACGTCGGCCATCGGTGTGCCCAACGCGCCCTTGGTGGCCTGCGAGGAGAACCCCACCGCGCCGGGCGTGCCACCGGTGCCACCTGTGCTACCGGTCGGGCCCGAAACCACGACCGCCTCGTTCGGGTCGCCGCACGCCGTCGGGCCGAGGGCGGGATTGTTGGCGTCACCGAAGTACGAGGCGATCCACCGGTAGGTGCCGGCCTGGGTCGGGACGAACGTCGTCGAGATGTACTCGCCGTTGCCCGCCACCCGGATCATCGAGACGAAGATCGGCGTGCCCGCGCACGTGGCGTTGTTGGGGCCGAAGAGCTCGAAGCGCAGCCTGCCCGTCGGGTTGTTGAGGTTGGACAGCGTGGCCACGTCGGCGATCTGGTTGCCGACCGGAACGCCCCGCGACGCCTGAGTCGTGAGGCTGGGCCCCGGCGTGACGGACGTGACGGCCACCGACTCGTTGGGCGCGTTGCACGGCGACGTCACGGCGTTGTTGCCGGCGTCACCCGAGTACGCCGCGACCCAGCGGTACGTGCCCACCGCGGTCGGCGTGAACGGGTCGGAGGCGACCGAGCCGTTCCCGGCCACCGTCTTCGTGTTCGTGAACACGGCCGCACCCGCGCACGTGGCGTCGTCGGGCCCGTACAAGGTGAAGGTGATGGTGCCCGTCGGGTTGTTCCCGTTGGCGAGCGTGGCCGTATCCGTGACCTGGCCGCCCAGGGGAACACCCGACGACGCCTGGCTCGTGAGCGTCGGCGTCGCCGCACCGCCGGTGACGACGACCGACTCGTTGGGCGCGTTGCACGGCGAGGTGACGGCGGTGTTGCCGGCGTCGCCCGAGTACGCCGCCGTCCACCGGTACGTGCCGGCGGCGGTCGGTGTGAACG
>JBOGIC010000584.1:0-6328 GCA_050744985.1 Acidimicrobiales bacterium | reverse complement strand
ATGCCATCCGTCGGGTGAAGGAGTCGGCTGCCGCCTGGGCGGAGGAGCGCGGCTATGCCATCGGCACTGGCACCAATGCGCCGGTCCGGCCGGGCGACGGCCGCGACGCCCGCACGGCGGACCTGGCCCGGGTTCTCGACCGCCTCGTCGACGCCTCGGTCACACCGGTGGAGCGGGGCGAGCTCGGCCGGATGTTCTCCCGCGCCGTCTACGCCCAGGAGGTGAATGTCCTCTCGGTCGACGACGGCGTCGGCCGGTTCCGGCTCCACCTTCCCGACGGCATGGCTCTGTCGCCAGGGCGCATCGCGGCGGCGGTGGACGAGCTGGGCCGGGTCCGGGTGCGGTTCCCGTGGGCGCCGGTGATCGTGATGTCCTTCGACGAGCCGTCCGGTATTCGCGACCGCCGCGTCGTCGGGAGCGTGAGGCAACCGACCCTGCAGGAGATCCACGTGTCGGCCGACCTCGTCGCCGCCCAGTCGGGCGAGCCGGTCGCCGACCTCAGGGGGGTCGTGGCGCACGAGTGCTGGCACCTGATCGAGCACGTGTTCGCCACCCTGCGCTACCGCGACATGATCCGGTTCCGCATCGCTGTCGGTCAACTGCTCGGCCTCCCGACCTTCGAGCACGCCTACGTCGACACGGACCACGCCACGCCCGAGCAACGGGCGGCCGCCTTGGCGGAGGTACGCGACGCCGTCGGTAACTACGCCACCAAGAACCCGGTCGAAGGCACCGCCGAGCTGTTCACCGCCTGGTGGCGGCGCACGAGCGGTCACCGACTGGTGGTCGAGTTCGGCAAGCTCGTCGACAGCTACCTGCCGGAGTCGATTCGCTAATCGGATCCCTGTGCCCGACGGCCACCGGGCACCGGGCCGCTCGAGGTGTGTGAGGTCACGACACCGGCAGCATCAGCTCCAGAAGTCGTCGGTGACCTCGACCGGTTGGAGGCTGCCGCGATGGTGCCCGGATCACGACCGCCCGAGCCACTCCTCGAACGTGGGGCCGGCGAGGATGGCGTGGGGGCCGGGGAGCAGGGCACCCGACTCGTAGACGGCGCGGTTGGGGTCGTCGGGGTCGCTCACGGCGACGATCTGCACAGGGTCGCCGCGCCGGCTCGTGAGCAGCGTCGCCACGTCCACCAGGTTCTCTTCGCGCGGACCGGCGATCTCGGGGTAGGGCGGCCCGGCTGCACGGCCCGCGTCGTCGGCGGTGGCCAGGTCGGCGAGGGCCTCGGCGACGGTGCGCGCCGCGACCAGTTGCGTGCGAAATCTCGGCACGTAGGCGACATCGCCCTGCCGTCCCCAGTCGACGAGTTGGTCGACGAACTCGTGGAACTGGGCGGCGCGCAGGATCCGCGCCGGGATCGGGCCCGCCTCCATCGCCCGCTCGTGCGCGACCTTCGCTACGCCGTAGCCCCCGGCCAACCGGTCGGTGCCGATGATCGACACGACGACGATGCGCTGCACGCCGGCCCACTCGCCGGCCTTCTGCAGGTTCTGGGTGGCGGTCGTGAAGAACTCGGTGGCGGCGTCCTCGTCGGGCGACGGTCCCGTGGTCGCGTCCACGATGACGTCCACGCCGGCCAGGGCCGCATCCAGGCCCTCGCCGGTGATCACGTCGACGCCGAGCGAGCGGCTGATCGACACGACGTCGTGGCCTCGCTCCTGCAGTACGTCCACGACGTGACGGCCGACCCTTCCGGTCGCTCCGGCTACGGCGATCCTCATCGGTGTGTCCACGTCGGCCTCCTGTTGATTGGGCTTGCCAGTGCGATGACACGCCGCGGCGAAGGAATGTGACGGACGGACGACGACTGCGACGCGCCGGGTGGCCCCGCCGAATGGTGCGAACGGCCTATGGCCGAGGGCCCGCCCGCCGCGGACAATCAGATCGTGGGTCCCGGGAGGAACGGCGGGCTCTGCTCGGGCCCGCCACGATTCGCGTTGACGGCGCGACGCGCGCTGGCCGCTGCGATCGCGGCCCTCGTCGTACAGGCGCCGGCCCTGTGGCCGCCCTCCGCCGCCGCCGATCCCGCTCTGGCGGCGGACGCCAAGATCGACCCCGCCCTGCTCGTCGTGCCCGAGGACGCGGTCGTCGAGTTCTGGTTGTCGTTCAAGGCCGAGGCCGAGCTCGGTGCGGCCGCCCGCACGGCGAAGTGGGCCGAACGCGGGCAGGTGGTCGTCGACCGCCTCCAGCAGACGGCGGATGCCAGCCAGGAAGGCGTGACCGACCTCCTCGCGAGGCGGGGCATCGAGCACGAGAGCTTCTGGATCTCCAACGCCGTCCGCGTGAATGGGTCGAAGAGCCTGATGCGAGAACTGGCGGCGCGGCCGGAGGTCGAGCGGGTGCTGCCCGACCGGCCCCTCGACCTGCCCGACCCCATCCCTGCCGCCGAGGTCGCGCCGGCGGCGGTGGAGTGGGGTGTCGCCGCCGTGAACGCGCCCGCCGTATGGGACGAGTTCGCGGCGACAGGCGCAGGCATCGTGGTGGCGAACCTGGACACGGGCGTGCAGTTCAACCACCCGGCGCTGGTCCACCAGTACCGCGGCTACCGCGGCGCGACGTTCGACCACAACTACAACTGGTTCGACCCGTCGAGGATCTGCGGCAGCCCGTCCACCGCTCCGTGCGACAACCAGGGCCACGGCACCCACACGATGGGCACGATGGTCGGGGACGACCAGAGCGGTCTGAACCGGGTGGGGGTGGCGCCCGGCGCCTCGTGGATCGCGGTCAAGGGCTGCGAGTACGACTCGTGCTCGTTCAGCGCGTTGATGGCCGGCGGCCAGTGGCTGCTGGCGCCCACCGACCTCAACGGGCAGAACCCGCGGCCCGACCTGCGCCCGAACGTGGTGAACAACTCCTGGGGCGGGGGCGGGCAGGACTTCTTCTTCCGCGACATCGTGACCGCCTGGGTCGCCGCCGGCATCTTTCCGGCGTTCTCGAACGGCAACTCCGGGCCGACCTGCAACACCGCCGGGTCACCCGCCGATTACGCCGAGAGCTACGCCGTCGGGGCGTACGACAGCGCCGGGGCCATCGCGTCGTTCTCGAGCCGAGGCTCGCCCCCCGGACTCGTGAAGCCCGACATCGCCGCTCCCGGGCGGAGCGTGCGCAGCAGCCTGCCGGGCAATTCCTACGGCGTCTACAGCGGGACCTCGATGGCGGCGCCGCACGTCGCAGGAACGGTCGCGCTCCTGTGGTCGGCCGCCCCGCGCCTGCTCGCCGACGTTGCCGCGACGAGGGGGATCCTGGACCTGTCGGCAGTCGACGTCGACGACACCACGTGTGGTGGCACGGCTGCGGACAACGGCGTCTGGGGCCAGGGCCGCCTCGACGCGCGCGCTGCGGTCGAGCTCGCGCCCCGGGGCCCGACGGGCACCGTGAGCGGCCTCGTCGTCGACCAGGCCACGGGTCAGCCGATCGCCGGCGCCCAGATCCGGTCGGTCGACTCGGCCTCGTTCCCCCGGCTCACACAGACGAACGCGAGCGGCGCCTTCCACCAGGTCCTCCCGGTCGGGAGCCACGAGGTCGCGGTGAGCGCGTTCGGGTACCTGCCCGGCGTGGCGTCGATCACCGTCGCCGAGAATGCCGTCACCGTCGCCAACTTCTCCTTGCTGCCGGGCCCTCGCCACGCGGTCCGGGGACTCGTGCGCGACGATGACGGGCGAGCTGTCGAGGCGGCGACGGTGTCTCTCGCCGGCGCGCCGATCGGGGCGATCACAACCGATCCGGCGGGCACCTTCTTGTTCCCCGGGGTCCCGGAGGGCACCTACCAGGTCGCCGTCTCGGCGGGCAACTGCCTGAGCGGCGGCACGCGGGCCCTG
Organism: Acidimicrobiales bacterium; assembly: GCA_050744985.1. GTDB lineage: Bacteria > Actinomycetota > Acidimicrobiia > Acidimicrobiales > AC-14 > JBOGIC01. The sequence goes on along the minus strand of JBOGIC010000584.1, from coordinate 2,501 downwards.
GTGCTCACGGCCGACGCCGTGGTCGACTTCGAGCTGGACATCCGGCGGGACGGCCTCGGCTACACATGTCACCCGAAGACGCCCGCGTACATCGAGGCCGACAACCCGATCCTGCTCGCCGGAGACGACGTGACCGTGGCCGTGCCGCTGCCCTTCCCCTTCAGCCTCTACGGGACGAGCTACGCCACCGCGTACGTTTCCACCAACGGCGTGGTGGGCTTCGCGGAGGCGTCGTACGAGTACCTCAACGCGCCGATTCCCTCGAGCAACGCGCCCAACGGCGCCCTCTACGCCTTCTGGGACGACCTCTACGTGGACAACGCTTCGAGTGTGCGAACGGCGACGCTGGGCATGGAGCCGACCCGGCGGTTCGTCGTCGAGTGGCGCAACGTCCGCTTCTACAGCAGTCAGATCCGGTTCGATTTCGAGGTCGTCATCGACCAGGCGGGCGGGATCCTCTTCCAGTACCGCCGGCTGTTCGACGACCCGCAGGTCCGGGGCGCGTCGGCCACGATCGGGATCGAAGACGCGGCCGGCACGACGGGGCTGGCTTACTCGTACAACGCGGCCGCCCTCCTCGGGACGCAGGTGGCCGTGCGCTTCGGGCCGGGCGGCAGCGCCGGAAACATCCCCCCCGACGCGGTCGACGACACCGCTCGCGTCGAGACCGGACGATCGGTGACCATCCCCGTGCTCGTCAACGACCACGACCCGGGCGGGGACGTCCTCGCCGTCACGGCTGCGTCCGGCCCGCCGCACGGGACGGCGGCGGTCGACCCCGGGGGCACCGTCACCTACACCGCCGACGCAGGGTTCGTCGGGACCGACGCGTTCACCTACGACATCACCGACGGACGAGGCGGGACCGACCGTGCGTCGGTGTCGGTGCTGGTCGAGCCGGCGTCCACGACCGTGGCCAACGACGACGCCGTCACCACGCCGGAGGACACACCCGTGTTCGTCGCGGTCCTCGCCAACGACGCCGGCCCGCACGGCGCGCCCCTCCACGTCGACGGGGTGTCGCCCGCACCGCACGGCTCGGTGTCGATCACCCCCGACGATCGTCTGATCTACGTTCCGCACGCCGACTACAGCGGCGCCGACACCTTCGTGTACTCCGTCACCGACGGCAACGGCGGCTCGGACCAGGCGACGGTGACCATCACCGTGTCCCCTGTCAACGACGAGCCCCGTGCTCGCGACGACACCACCGACGTGGTCCAGGGTGGCACGGCGACCGTCGCCGTCCTGGCCAACGACACCGACGTCGACGGCGACGTCGTCGGTCTGGTGTCGGTGTCGACGCCGGCCCACGGGACGGCGACCGCCAACATCCACGACGGGACGGTCACGTACCGGCCGGCCGCGGGCTACGCGGGCCCGGACTCGTTCACGTACCACGCGGCCGATCCGCACGGCGCCGGGTCCTCGGCCACCGTCGTCGTGACGGTCCGGCCCGGGCCGGCGACCCTGCGTGTGCCGTACACGACCTGGTCCCAGCCGTTGCCGCTCCCGCTGGACGGCATCGGGACGTGGGTCGCGGCCGCCAACGACCCCACGCCCACGGCGGGTCAGGTCGCGCCGGCGTACCTGTACGGGCTCGGGTTCGGGTTCGCCTCGGGCCCGGCGCGGGGAACCATCGGGCTGGCATCCGGGCCGGAGGGCAAGACGGCGGTGGTGAGCGTGAGCGCGCCGGACCGCGCGCTGCAGAGCTTCACCGTGCCCTTCGCCTGGTCGGCCAACCGCCTTTACTTCCTGTTCGTCTACCAGCTCGGCCCCGGCTCGTACGGGGCGTGGGTCTACGACCACACGGCGGCGACGTGGACGCTCATCGGTGCCCTCCCCGTGCCGGCGGCGTGGGGCAAGCTGGCGGCGTCGAGCGTCACCGCGCTCGGGTGGGCCGGCCCCGTCGCCCCGGCGTGCACCGCGTACCCGCTCGCCGACGTGTTCGTGCACGCGCCGACCGGCTTCATCGGCACCGGCACGGCGGACGCCGCGCTCACCCTCACGGCCGCCACCGACGGCGCGTGCGCGCCCGGCACCGTCACGGCCCCGCCCGGGTGGGCGCGCTACCAGACGGGGGGGTGACGCCGGGGCGCTATCGTGCCCGGCCGTGCCCGTCGGAGTGTTGATCGGCGTCGCCTCGGCCCTGCTCACGGCGCTCATCACCGAGGTCTACGCGCACCGATGTCTCGCCCATCACGCCTTCCGGGTGCACCCCGCAGTGGCGTCGGTTCTCGAGACGTACTTCAGGGTCATCGTCGGGACCGATCCCGGGACGTGGGCCGCCGTGCACCGGTTGCACCATCGCTACGCCGACACGCCGCTCGATCCGCACTCGCCCGTGCTGCGGCCGCCGCTCGCGGTGCTCGCCGGCTCGCCCGTCCTGTTCGCCCAGGCCCGCCGGCGCGTGCCCCCGGGCGAGCCGCGGGGGAGAGGGCACATCGTCATCCGGCTGGTGGCGGCCGGGTTCTTCTTCATCATGTTCGGCGCGGTCCAGG
>JBOGIC010000583.1:0-5397 GCA_050744985.1 Acidimicrobiales bacterium | reverse complement strand
GGGCGCTGCGGTGGAAGCGCACGTCGCCGTACCGATCGAGCCTCGGGACGAACCCGAGGACGGCGTCGTTCGGGCGCGCGCCCCGCGCCACGACCTCGATGATCGACAGGGCGACGGCGGCGACGAGCGCCGGGAGGACGCCCACGAGGATGACCGCCGCGGTGGTGAACCCGGCGATGACCACGGGCACCCTTCCGGCGGTCGCCAGTGACTTCCAGCGGGCCGGCGTGACCAGGCTGATCGCCGCGGCCACGATGAGCGCTCCGAGCAACGGGCTCGGGAGGTATTCGATCGGCGCCGTGAGGAACAGCAGCACGGCGACGGCCAAGGCCACCGAGAACAGGCCGGCCAGTTGGGTCCGCGCCCCCATCTGGTCGTTCACCGCCGTACGGGAACCGCTGGCGCTCGGCGTGAAGCCCTGGGTGAACCCGGCGGCGACGTTGGCCAGGCCCAGGGCGAGCAGCTCCTGGTTGGCGTCGACGCTCTGGTTGTGCTTCCCGGCGTAGGCGCGGGCGGTGAGGATCGAGTCGGCGAAGCTCACGAAGAAGACGCCGACGGCGATCGGGAGCATCTGCAGGACGTCGCTCGCGGTGGCGCCCGGCAGGGCGAAGCGAGGGAGCCCGCTGGGGATCGGGCCCACGACGGCCACGCCGCGGGACGCGAGGTCCACGGCCGCACTGATCACGATCCCGGCGACGAGGACGATCAGGGAGCCCGGGACGCGCGGGGACCACCGCCGGAGCCCGAGCACGATCGCGAGGGCGGCGCCGCCGAGGACGGCCGAAAGGGCGTGGATGTCACCGAGGTGCGTCAGATGGTGCGCGAGCTGCGGCAGGGTCTCCGTCTCCCCGGTCGTCACGCCGGTGAGCTTCCCGAGCTGGCCGACGACCAGCACCACGGCGATCCCGTGGAGGTACCCGATCAGCACCGCCACCGAGAAGTAGTCGGCGATCCAGCCGAGGCGGAACAGCCGGGCGACGGCGTAGCAGGCGCCGACGAGGAGCGCGACCACCGCCGCCAGCGGCAGCGCCCGGGCGGGATCGCCACCGGTGAACGGCACCAGCCCGGCGCCGAGCATGGCGGCCACCCCGGCCTCGGGGCCCAGGCTGAGCTGGCGCGACGAGCCGAAGGCGGCGTAGGCGACGACGGGGAGGAGGAGCACGTACAGGCCGTTCACGGCGGGCACGCCGACCAGCTCCGCATAGGCCATGGCGGACGGGATGGCGAGCGCGCCGACCGTCAGCCCGGCGGCCAGATCCCGCGCCAGCGCGGGGCGCCGGTACTTCGGAAGGTGTGCGGAGACGGGAACCACCTGGTGCAGCCAGGGCTGGGCGGCCCGCCGTTTGAAGGGCGACCGATCGCCGTCGGGGACGGGAGCGTCGCCGCCAGTCACGGGCGCGGGCTACGCGCGCTGGTCGGGCGCGCCCGGGCCCGTGCGGTGGACATCGAGCAGGACGAGGCCGAGCCGCTCGATCCGGTTCAACACCCCGTAGAGCGCCGACTGGTCGGCCATGTCACCGCGCAGGATCGTCACGGAGGGCCCGGTCGATACCTCGAGGTCCCTGCCCAGTGCCGAGGCGATGGCGCGTTCGGCGCGTCCTTGAACCGTGATCTCGTACCGCACGGTGGTGCTCCAAGCTCGTGTCCGCCGCCATCGTCCACCAGAACGCCCGGCCCGTCCTCACCCGCTCCGGGTGAAAACGTCGTGGCCTCCCGGCGGGTTTCAACGGGAGTCGGTAACCTCGCAACCCGTATGGAGCCGCCCGCGGCGCCGCTTCGGCCATGAGCGTGGCGTCTCTCCCGTTGCTGACGGCCAAGCTCGAGATCCCGCCGCCCCCGGCGGGGGCCATCGCCCGGCGCCGCATTGCCCGCCTGCTGTCCGAGAGCCGGGCTCCGGTCACCTCGGTCGTGGCCGGCCCCGGCTACGGCAAGACCGTGGCGATGGCGCAGTGGCTGCTCGCGTCGGATGGGCCGACGGCGTGGGTGTCGCTCGACTCCTACGACGACAACCCCACGACCTTCTGGCGGTACGTGATCGCCGCGCTCCGGCGAGCCTGCCCGTCCCTTGGCGATGACGCCGAGGCCATGCTCATCGAGCGCCGGGAAGGCGACGACGCGTTCTTGATGGCCCTGCTCGACGGCCTCCAGGGCTGCGGGCCGTTCGTCCTCGTCCTCGACGACTTCCATGTCATCGGGTCACCCGAGGTCATCAACCAGTTCACGTTCTTCGTGGAACACCTTCCGGCCGGCGCGGAGCTCGTGGTCGTGAGCCGGTTCGACCCCCCGATCCCGGTCGGGCGGTGGAGAGCCGGTGGCAGGCTCGACGAGATCCGCCAGCGCGAGCTCCGCTTCGACGCCGCCGAGGCTCGGGAGCTGCTGCGGTCGTCGCACACCGAGGGCGATGTCGGCGAGCTCGTCGAGCGCACCGAGGGATGGCCGGTCGCCCTCCAACTGCTCGTGTCCGCCGTGGCGCACACGGGCGCGCCGGCCGAGATGTTCCGCGAGGCCGACCGGATGCTGGCCGACTACCTCGTGGCCGAGGTGCTCGACCGCCTCGACGAGGAGGACAGCGACCTCCTCCTCTCGCTGTCGGTGCTCCACCACTTCGACGCCGCGTTGGCGGTGGCCGTGAGTGGTCAGGAAGATGCCGGCCGGCGCCTTCGCAACCTCGAGGCCCGCAATCTCTTCCTCATCCCGCTCGACGACCGGCGGGAGCAGTTCCGGTACCACCACCTTCTCCGCGAGCTGCTGGCGCAGGAGCTCGTCTGGCGGCACCACGAGCGCGTCGCCGTGTTCCACGCCCGCGCCGCCCGGGCGCTCGAGGAGTCCGGCGACACCCGCACGGCGGTGGAGCACTACGTGAGCGCCGGCGACCACGAGAACGCGTTCCGCCTGGTGATCGCCCCGGTCATGTCGCTCGTCGATGCCGGTGAGATGTCCGTCGCCCGAGCGTGGCTCGACCACTTCCCGAGCGAGTTCGTCCACTCGAGCCCCGACCGGATGCTTCGGTTCATGATGGTGCTGGGCATGAGCGGGCGGCTCGACGAGGCCTTGGCCCTCTGCGACGAGGCGGACCAGGCGCTGGCCGCACCGGGCGCCGAGGGAGGCCTCGCCGACGAGCTGCTGTTCACGCGGACGTTCCTGCTCGGCGCCAACTGCGACCTGTGGGCGGCCCGTTCGCTGGCCGACGCGTGTGAGCGGATGTTCGAGGCGCGGGGCGTCACCCGACCACCCCTCGAACGGCTCGCGCCCGTGGTCCACCGGGTGTTCTTCTGGCTCGACGACCTCGAGATGGCCCGGCGATGGCTCGACCGGATCGCGGCGGCTACGGCCCCGGTCATCCGGCGGATCGTCGATCCGGCGATGCGGGCGCAGTACGAGCTGCGTTGCGGGGAGGTGGCCGCCGCCCGCACCTACGCCGAGTCGGCCCTGGCGGCGGCGGACGATCTCGGGATCCGGCCGGCGGCCACCATCGAGGCCCGCGCCACCCTCGCCCGGGCGTGCCTCGAAGGGGGCGACATGGAGCGGGCGATGAGCCTCGCCGACGAGGCGGCCGACGGGGCGTGGGACCTGCGCCTGCCCTTCCTCGAGACCGTCGCCCAACTGGCGCGCGCCGAGGTCGTCGCCGCCCGGTTCGGCACCGAACCCGGGCTGTCGGTCCTGGCCGAGCTCCGGGAGTCGTTGAAGGCGCGCGCCGCCGGCACCGACCTCGTCCCGCGGATCGACCTCGCCGAGGCCGGGCTGCGTATCGAGCGCCGCGAACTCGACCGGGCGGCCGCGCTCCTCGGCGGTCTGCCCGACGGGCCGGGTCGGCAGCTGGCCTCGGCCCGGCTCGATCTCGACGCGGGCCGGGTCACCGCCGCCGCCGAGCGCCTGTTGGATCCCGACGGCTGGCTACTCCCGGAGCGCATCGAGCGGCACCTGATCCTGGCCGGCTGCGAGACGGGCGACGCCGCCCTCCACCATGTCCGCGACGCCGCCCGGCTCGGGATCCCCCAGGGCTTCCTCCGGACGTTCCTCGACTCGGGTCGCGAGCTGCAGCAGCTCGCGCGGCACGCGCAGGCCGCCGGGCCCACGCCCGAGCTCGAACGATGGGTGGACGCCTACGACGATCTGCGCAACGCCACACCGATCGCGCGCTCACGGGTCACGCTCGAGCCCCTGACCGAGCGGGAGCTGGCGTTCCTCCGCTACCTGCCGACCCACCTCACCTACCGCGAGATCGGGAGCCGTTTGTTCGTGTCGGTGAACACGGTGAAGACCTACCAGAAGACGGTGTTCCGCAAGCTGCGGGCCACGACCCGCTCCGAGGCCGTCGAGTCCGCCGAAGCGGCCGGGCTGCTGCGGTCGGGCGCTTTCACCCGGACCGGGTGAGGGTGGGCCGGCCGATCCGGCGCGACAGTGAGGCCGTCCATTGGAAAGGGGTGTCCATGGCCGGTACCGCCATCACCGATTCGCCCGAACGGCTGGGTGAGCTGCTCGCCCTGATGAAGGGCAGCGACACCGTCGAGCTCAAGCTGACCATTCCCAACTCGAACCGGCGCGTCGCGGCGCGGGCGCTGGGCGTCGACCCGCTCGAGGCCGAGATCCGCCAGGTGTTCTTCTTCGACACCCCCGACCTGGCGCTCAACCGCGCCGGCGTCGTGGCCCGGGCGCGACGGGTGGCCAAGGGCGACGACTCGGTGGTGAAGCTGCGGCCGGTGGTACCCGCCGAGCTGTCCCCGGCGCTGCGGGCGTCGCCGAACGTCGGCGTGGAGGTCGACGCCATGCCCGGGGGGTTCGTCTGCTCCGCCTCCTGCAAGGCCAAGCTCGGCGTCGGCACCGTGAAGACCGTCCTCGGCGCCGGGAAGTCGATCAAGAAGCTGTTCACCAAGGAGCAGCGGGCCTTGTTCAAGGCGCATGCCCCCGCCGAGATCACCATGGACAGCCTGGCCGTCCTCGGGCCCATCAACGTGCTGAAGCTGCGCTTCGTGCCGGCGGGCTTCGACCGGCGGTTGGTCGGCGAGCTGTGGCTGTACCCCGACGCGTCGTCGGTCCTGGAGCTGTCCACCAAGTGCCTGCCCGCCGAGGCCTTCGATGTCGCCGCGCAGGCCCGCGCCTTCCTGCACGAGCGCGGCGTCGATCTCCAGGGGGAGCAGCAGACGAAGACGGCGAAGGCGCTCAGGTTCTTCGCCTCCGAGTTGGAGGTCGCCGCCCGCTGAGCGAGCCGCTCGAGATCACCGAGGAGGCACTGCCCGCGGCGGTGCGATCTCCTTCCGATGTCCTGCGCCTCGCGGTCGCGGCCGTCGTGCTGCTGGTGGCGCTGGTCGTGCAGTGGCTCGCCGGCGAGAGCCTGGTGACGTTCGCCGCCGACCTGACCGAGGGCCTGGATGCGCTGCCGGCGTGGCTGGTATCGGC
>JBOGIC010000582.1:0-3042 GCA_050744985.1 Acidimicrobiales bacterium | reverse complement strand
GGGCGCTGCGGTGGAAGCGCACGTCGCCGTACCGATCGAGCCTCGGGACGAACCCGAGGACGGCGTCGTTCGGGCGCGCGCCCCGCGCCACGACCTCGATGATCGACAGGGCGACGGCGGCGACGAGGGCCGGGAGGACGCCCACGAGGATGACCGCCGCCGTGGTGAACGCGGCGATGACCACGGGCACCCGCCCGGCGGTCGCCAGCGACTTCCAGCGGGCCGGTGTGATCAGGCTGATCGCCGCGGCCACGATGAGCGCGGCGAGCACCGGGCTCGGGAGGTATTCGATCGGCGCCGTGAGGAACAGCAGCACGGCGACGGCCAAGGCCACCGCGAACAGGCCGGCCAGTTGGGTCCGGGCCCCCATCTGGTCGTTCACCGCCGTGCGGGACCCGCTGGCGCTCGGCGTGAAGCCCTGGGTGAGCCCGGCGGCGACGTTGGCCAGGCCCAGGGCCAGCAGCTCCTGGTTGGCGTCGACGCTCTGGTTGTGCTTCCCGGCGTAGGCGCGGGCGGTGAGGATCGAGTCGGCGAAGCTCACGAAGAAGACACCGAGGGCGATCGGGAGCATGCGCACGACGTCGCTGCCGGTGGCGTCCGGCAGGCCGAAGCGAGGGAGCCCGCTGGGGATCGGGCCGACGACGGCCACGCCGCGGGACGCGAGGTCCACGGCGGCGCTGATCACGATCCCGCCGACGAGGACGATCAGGGAGCCCGGGACGCGCGGGGACAACCGCCGCAGCCCGAGCACGATGACGAGCGCGGCGCCGCCGAGTACGGCCGAAAGGGTGTGGATGTCACCGAGGTGCGTCAGATGGTGGGCGAGCTGCGGAAGGGTCTCGGTCTCCCCGGTCGTGACGCCGGTGAGCTTCCCGAGCTGACCGACGATCAACACGACGGCGATCCCGTGGAGGTACCCGATCAGCACCGCCACCGAGAAGTAGTCGGCGATCCAGCCGAGGCGGAACAGCCGGGCGACGGCGTAACAGGCGCCGACGAGGAGTGCGACCACCCCCACCAGCGGCAGGGCCCGGGTGGGATCGCCGGCGGTGAACGGCACCAGGCCGGCCCCGAGCATGGCGGCCACGCCCGCCTCGGGGCCCAGGCTGACCTGGCGCGACGAGCTGAAGGCGGCGTAGGCCACGACGGGGAGGAGCAGTACGTAGAGGCCGTTCACGGCGGGCACGCCGACCAGCTCGGCGTACGCCATGGCCGACGGGATGGCGAGCGCTCCGACGGTCAGCCCGGCGGCCAGATCCCGTGCCAGCGCGGGGCGCCGGTACTTCGGAAGGTGTTCGGCAACGGGGACCACCTGGTGCAGCCACGGCCGGGCCGCCCGGCGCAGGAAGGGTGACGGACCGCCGTCGGGGACGGGAGCGTCGCCGCCAGTCACGGTGGACTACGCGCGGTGGTCGGGCGCGCCCGGGTCCGTGCGGTGGACATCGAGCAGGACGAGACCGAGCCGCTCGATCCGGTTCAACACCCCGTAGAGCGCCGACTGGTCGGCCAAGTCACCGCGCAGGATCGTGACGGAGGGACCGGTGGATACCTCGAGGTCCCTACCCAGCGCCGAGGCGATGGCGCGTTCGGCGCGTCCTTGAACGGTGATCTCGTACCGCACGTTGGTGCTCCAAGCTCGTGTCCGCCGCCATCGTCCGCCAGAACGGCCGGCACGTCCTCACCCGCTCCGGGTGAAAAGGTCGTGGCCTCCCGGCGGGTTTCAACGGGAGTCGGTACGCTCCCCCCGCATGGAGCCGTCCGCGGCGTCGCTGTACGCATGAGCACGACGTCCCTGCCGTTGCTGACGGCGAAACTCGAGGTCCCGCCGCCCCCGGCGGGGGCGATCGCCCGGCGCCGCATCGCCCGCCTGCTGTCCGAGAGCCGGGGCCAGGTCACCTCGGTCGTCGCCGGCCCCGGCTACGGCAAGACCGTCGCGATGGCACAGTGGCTGCTCGCGTCGGACGGGGCGACGGCATGGGTGTCCCTCGACTCCTACGACGACAACCCCACGACGTTCTGGCGGTACGTCATCGCCGCGCTCCGGCGGGCCTGCCCGTCCCTCGGTGACGACGCCGAGGCCATGCTCATCGAGCGCCGGGAAGGCGACGACGCGTTCCTGATGGCGCTCCTCGACGGCCTCCAGGGCTGCGGGCCGTTCGTCCTCGTCCTCGACGACTTCCACGTCATCGGGTCACCCGAGGTCATCGCCCAGTTCACGTTCTTCGCGGAACACCTTCCGGCCGGAGCTGAGCTCGTGGTCGTGAGCCGGTTCGATCCCCCGATCCCGATCGGGCGGTGGAGGGCCGGCGGGAGGCTCGACGAGATCCGCCAGCGCGAGCTCCGCTTCGACGCGGTCGAAGCTCGGGACTTGTTGCGGTCGTTGCACACCGATGCGGACGTGGGCGAGCTCGTCGAGCGCACCGAGGGGTGGCCGGTCGCCCTCCAGCTCCTCGTGTCCGCCGTGGCCCACACGGGCGCGCCGGCCGGGATGTTCCACGAGGCCGACCGCATGCTGGCCGACTACCTCGTGGCGGAGGTGCTCGACCGCCTCGACGAGGAGGACCGCAAGCTGCTCCTCTCGCTGTCGGTGCTCCACCACTTCGACGCCGAGTTGGCGGTGGCGGTCAGCGGGCAGCACGATGCCGGCCGGCGTCTTCGCAACCTCGAGGCCCGCAACCTCTTCCTCATCCCGCTCGACGACCGGCGGGAGCAGTTCCGGTACCACCACCTTCTGCGCGAGCTTTTGGCACAGGAGCTCGTCTGGCGGCACCACGAGCGCGTCGCCGTGTTCCACGCCCGTGCGGCCCGCGCGCTCGAGGGGTCCGGTGACGCCCGCACGGCGGTGGAGCACTACGTGAGCGCCGGGGACCACGAGAACGCGTTCCGCCTGGTGATCGCGCCGGTCATGTCGCTCGTCGACGCCGGTGAGATGTCCGTCGCCCGAGCGTGGCTCGACCACTTCCCGAGCGAGTTCGTCCACTCGAGCCCCGACCGGATGCTTCGGTTCATGATGGTGCTGGGCATGAGCGGGCGGCTCGACGA
>JBOGIC010000581.1:0-12568 GCA_050744985.1 Acidimicrobiales bacterium | reverse complement strand
GCACCAACGGGCAGCGGCCGCGCTGGCCGATGATCGTGCTGCGCTCGCCGAAGGGCTGGACCGGCCCCAAGGAGGTGGACGGCCTCCCGGTCGAGGGCACGTGGCGGGCGCATCAGGTGCCTCTGGCCGAGGTGCGGACCAACCCCGAGCACCGCAAGCAGCTCGAAGCCTGGATGCGCAGCTACCGCCCGGAGGAGCTCTTCGACGACGAGGGCCGGTTCCGTCCCGATCTCGCGGCGCTGGCGCCGACCGGCGATCGGCGCATGGGCGCCAATCCCAACGCCAACGGCGGCCTCAAGCTGCGTGACCTCGTCATGCCCGACTTCCGGGACTACGGCGTGGTCGTGAAGATGCCGGGGACGACGTTCTCGGAGCCGACACGCGTGCTCGGCGCCATGCTGCGCGACGTCGTCCGGCTCAACGAGCACAACCGGAACTTCCGGCTGTTCGGGCCGGACGAGACCGAGTCCAACCGCCTCGGCGCGGTCTACGAGGCGACGGCCAAGCAGTGGGAGGCCGAGATCGAGCCGGTCGACATGCACCTGGCGCGCGAAGGCCAGGTGATGGAGATCCTCTCCGAGCACACCTGCGAGGGATGGCTCGAGGGCTACCTGCTGACCGGCCGCCACGGGCTGTTCTCTTGCTACGAGGCGTTCATCCACATCGTCGACTCGATGTTCAACCAGCACGCCAAGTGGTTGAAGGTCACCCGCAAGCTCCCGTGGCGCCGGCCGATCGCCTCGCTCAACTACCTGCTGACCTCCCACGTGTGGCGCCAGGACCACAACGGCTTCTCGCATCAGGACCCCGGGTTCATCGACCACGTCGTCAACAAGAAGGCCGACGTGATCCGCGTGTACCTGCCGCCCGACGCCAACACGCTGCTGTCGGTGGGCGACCACTGCCTGCGCAGCCGCAACTACGTCAACGTCGTCGTCGCCGGCAAGCAGCCGTGCCTCAACTGGCTCGACATCGACGACGCCGTGCTCCATTGCACGCGGGGCCTGGGCATCTGGGACTGGGCCAGCAACGACGACGACGGCGACCCCGACGTGGTCATGGCCTGCGCCGGCGACATCCCCACCCTCGAGACCCTCGCCGCCGCCGACCTGCTCCGCCGCTACCTGCCCGACCTGAAGGTCCGCGTGATCAACGTCGTCGATCTCATGAAGCTGCAGCCGCGCGACCAGCACCCGCACGGGATGAACGACCGGGACTTCGACGCCCTCTTCACCGCCGACAAGCCGGTGATCTTCGCCTACCACGGGTACCCGTCGCTGATCCACCGACTCACCTACGCCCGCGCCAACCATCCCAACTTCCACGTCCGCGGCTACATCGAGGAAGGCACGACGACCACGCCGTTCGACATGGTCGTGATGAACAACATGGACCGGTTCCACCTCGTCATGGACGTGATCGACCGCGTCCCCGGGCTGGGCCAGCGCGCCGCCCGCGTGCAGCAGCACATGCTGGACAAGCGCACGGAGCATCACGCCTACACGCGGACCTACGGGGAGGACCTGCCCGAGGTGCGGGACTGGGTCTGGCCTGGTTGATCCTCGTCGTCAACGCCGGATCGAGCACCCTCAAGCTGCGCCTCGTCGGTCCGGACGACCAGGTTGCGGCCGCGCACGACATCGACCCGTGGGAGGGCCGGGACGTCGAGCTGCCCGACGCGCTGCGTGCCGCCGGCGCCGTCGGTCACCGCGTCGTTCACGGCGGCCCCCAGTTCCTCGACGCCACGCTCGTCGACGACGACGTCGTCGCGCGCATCGCCGCGCTGACACCGCTGGCGCCGCTGCACCAACCGCGTGCCGTGGCCGGCATCCGGGCCGTACGGGCGGCCCTTCCAGACGTGCCCGCCGTCGCCTGCTTCGATACGGCGTTCCATACGACCATGCCGCCCGCCGCCGCGACCTACGCCCTGCCCGAGGAGTGGCGGCAACGGTGGAACCTCCGCCGCTACGGCTTCCACGGCCTGTCGCACGCCTACGCCGCACAGCGGGCGGCGGAGCTCGTGGACCGGCCCGTGGCCGACCTGCGCATCGTCAGCTGCCACCTGGGCGCGGGCGCGTCGTTGTGCGCGGTCGCGGGCGGCCGCTCGGTCGACACGACGATGGGCTTCACGCCCCTCGAAGGACTGGTGATGAACACCCGGTCGGGTTCGGTCGACCCGGGCCTGGTGCTGTGGCTCGTGACCGAGGCCGGCCTCGACGCCGCCGAGGTCGCCCGCGCGCTGGACGAGCGGTCGGGCCTGTCCGGGCTCGCCGGCCCGCCCGGCGACCTTCGGTCCATCCTTCCCTCGGACGATCCCCGCGCCAGCCTGGCCGTCGCCGTCTACGTCCACCGCCTCCGCCGGGAGATCGCCGCCATGGCGGCGGCGATGAACGGCCTCGACGCGCTCGTCTTCACCGGCGGCGTCGGCGAGCACCTGCCCGTCATCCGGACGGCCGCGGCGGACGGTCTCGGGTTCCTCGGCGTCGTGCTCGATGCCAAACGCAACGAGGCGACGACCACCGACGGCGAGATCACCGCCGCGGGTGCCTCGGTGCGCACCGTGGTCGTGACCGCCCGGGAGGACGTGGAGATCGCGCGCCAGGTCAGGCGCGTTGTCCCGCAATCGTGACGAGCACGGCGCCCAGCAGCACCACGACGGCGGCGAGCCCGACGACGAGAGCGAACGTGTCGGTCTCGTCCTCGGCGGGCAGGTGCTGCTCGAGGAAGGCGACCGTCGGTCCCCACGCATCATCGCGGAAGTCGAGGGCGTGGCGGGTGCCCGGCAGCACGTCGAGCTCGTAGGCGACACCCGCGGCCTGCAGCCGGGCGGCCATCGCCTGTGCCTGCGACAGCGGCACCAACTCGGCGGTGCTGTTCACCAGGTACAGCGGTGCGTCGCTGCCGTCCACGTGGTTGACCGGCGACGACCGCGCGAGCACGTCGGGACACGTCGCCACCCCGCAGCCGATCACCCGGCTCGCCCACTCCCCGCCCCGCTCCCCCGCCAGCACGGTCAGGTCTACCGGCGGCGACCACGACGCCGCGACGCGGACACGGGCATCGTCCCCGAGCGATCCCCGCCCCAGCGTCGCCAGCATCGCCGCGAGGTGTCCACCCGCCGACTCGCCGACCGCCGCGATGCGCTCCGGGTCGACGCCGTAGTCGCCCGCGTGCGCCCGCACCCACCGCACGGCGGCCTGCACATCCTCGATCTCCGCCGGGAAGACCGTCGGCTCGTCCAGCCGGTAGTTGATCGAGAACGCCACCCACCCGCGCTCCACGAGGCGCGTGGCCTCCGGCGCCCACGAGGCCTTGTCCCCCACCCGCCATCCCCCGCCGTGGATCATGACGACCGCGGGCCGGGACCCGCCCGCGGTCTGTGCGGGCACATAGACGTCGAGCAGCAACGGCCTCCCGTTGGCCGTGCCGTACCGGAGGTCGCGGCGCACGTCGACCGCCTGGGTCGCCGCGGCCATTGACGCGGTCGCCACCACGACGACCGCGAGCACCAGCCCAACGCCCCCGCGCCGCATCATTCCGTCACCTCGAAGCCGACGGGTTCGCGGTTTTCGGGTTCGGCGTTGTAGTTCAGGGTCAGCTCCTCCCCGGGCGAAATGTCACGCAGGGCGACGAAGGTGATGAACCGCCGGCGCATCTGCTTCTCCGCGGCGACGTTCGGCGAGTACGAGTGGTTGAACAGGCTGCACCAGCCGAGCGCCACGGCCACGCTGCCCGTCGTCTCGTCCCATTCGAAGCAATAGTCGGACAGGACCGTCTCCTGCAGCACGGGCCACTCCCTCGCCGGGACGAGGATCACCGGCGCGGCGTCGACGACGTCGCCCGGCCCGAAGTGCCGGCCGGCGAGGACCCCACGGCCCTTGCCCGGCACGCCCACCACCCGCAACTCCGACATGGTGGCAGACTCTCGCACAGGCGAATGAGGAGGCGGAGCATGCGCAGCAGGCGAATCGGCATTGTCGCGGCCTGCGCCCTCGTGGTGCTCGTCGGGCAGGCGGCACCCTCGGGGTCGGCGACGACGTTCCCGGCGACGCAGTGCTCGGCCGAGGACTACAACGGCGACCCCCGGCTCGGACCGCGCGACCTGCCGACGTTCGGGTCGGTCGGCTTCGAACTGCGGACCTACGACCGCTTCGCCGGCCTGACGCCGGAGCAATTCCTGGCAACCTACTGGGACCCCGTCACCGGGAGCTACCGCTTCCCGCCGGAGAACGGGTTCCTCATCGGGCCCGACGGGCGGCCGGTCCACGCCCCGACGCCACTGCGGGCGGGTCAGCGCGTCGACCGCTACGGCAGCGAGTTCGGCGCCTTCCTCGCCCCCATCGGCACGCTGTACTCCCAGCGGTCGATCCCGCCGCAGAGCCTCGACAACACCGCCAATCCCGGTGGCTGCAACTACCGGGCCTACGTCGTGCTGCGAGAGTTCGACGTCGACGGTGGGCCCATCGCGCCGGCCTTCGGCCAACCCGGCCATGGCGTGCAGTACCGGCTCGTGAGCGCCCTCGTTCCGGGCGCACCGGTCCAGCTCAACATCCTCTGGCTGGTCGACCACGGGTTCCTCCGCCGTTGTGCGGTGATCGCCTCGCAGCCGTACACCTGCTGAGCGTGGGCCGTTCCCAGGTCGATCCCGACCCCGCTTGGGATCTGTGCGTCACCGGCGACGACGGGGTCATGACCGTCGAGTTGAGCTGGATGCCCGATGCGCTGTCCGCCCGCACGTCCGGGATCGTTGCGGCCCCATGCTCGTGCGCGCCCTCGAGGCGGCCGGGATATCCGGGTTCACCACCAAGCCCGCGCGGGGCTATGTCCGGGTGGACAGCTTCGGCGTCGAACCGGGCACGCTGGCGCCGGAGCTGCTCCGACTCGAGGTCGGGCCCGACCCGGCGGCGGACCTCTGCTACGTCGACCCCATCGGGCTCGTCGTGAGCGACGACGCCCTGGCCGTGCTGCGTACCTACTGCACGAAGCTCGAGGTCACCGGGCTCGGGTAGCCGCGGCTAGCCGGGCGGGCGGCGGTGCGGGGCGGCGAGCAACAGGGCCACCACGCCCGCGCCGAGGATGAGGGCGGCCAGCATCGCCCAGTCGCCCACCGACAGCGCCGCCCCGGTGCGGGGCAGCGCGACGGTCACGGCGAGGTCGGTCGTCACGCACGTGCCCGGCGGCGCCGGGCGGCACGCTTCGATCCGGGACCTGGACGTACCCGGTGTCGTCGGTGACCCGCCGAAGGAGCCATCGGCACGCAGCTCCACGCCCGGCGGCAGGTTTCCGGAGACGACCCGGAAGACCCCCGTGGCGGGCGAGAACAGCGGCGGCGTGAACTGTTCGAGCGTCAGCGCGTGCAGGGCGCCGCCGACGGCGACGGTCTGCGCCGTGTTCCAGGCGTCGCTCGTGAAGCGGTAGCCGCACTCGAACGGCCCGGCCACGGGTGGGCTGAGGAACTTGATGGTGACCGGCGGCGGAGCGAGGGCCGTTCCACCGGTCACTTCGAGGGTGAGGTCGACGATGTCACCCTTGCCCGCCGCACGGGGCACGACCGTCACCGTCACCGAGGAGGCCCCGGCGGCGAAGGTGACCGAGCCGGGGAGCGGCTCGTAGTTCACGCCCGGCTGGGCCGATCCCGACAGCCGGTACGGCACGACCAGCGGCGAGGTCGACGGGTCGCGACGAAGAATGAACGACAGTTGCTCCGGGAAGTTCACCACGACGTCGTTGCACGGGGGCGCGAAGCTCCGAGTCTGCGCCGGCCCGGCCTCCAACCTGACCGACGGGTCGGTGACGACGATCGTCGTCGTGGTCGTGGTCGATGGCGACGACGATGTCGTCTGCGCGCCCGCCCCGCCGATCCCGCCGAACACCACCATGACCAGGAGGACGGCTCCGGCCGCCGCGATCCGCCGCATCCTCCGACCCTATATCAGGCCCGCTCGACGATGCCCTGTTCGTCGGAGCGCCGGGGCCCGGTGGACCTTCCGCACGTACTACGTCCCGACCCTCGAGGCCTTCGGCGCCCTCGACGACGCCGGCCGGCGGCATTCGAGGCCGACCTGCTCGCCCTGCCGGCGCCCCGCGCCTGTCGAGCGAGTACCTCGAGATCATTGCGGCCAAGGCCCCGTAGGCGCGAGGGCTGTGGCAAGGTTCATCGTGTGGCATGGGAGACGGTGCCGGCGTGTGGCTGCCGTCTCTGTACCGGCGAGCGACCAGGCCCGGACTGGACCGACCACGACCGCAAGTTGATGGCCGACGTCGACGCTTGGGCCTGGCACGTCGTCAACATCCCCGCCGCCGACGGCGTGCCGGGCTGGTCGTTCACCGTGGGTTTGTGCCATTCGTTCGCCACGGCCGAGCTCGCCCTGTTCGGGCTCGCCCCCAAGGTGTCGCACATCGGTCTCAACGACATCGGCGAAGTGGCCCGGGCCGGCGACCCGCTTCGAGCCGGCAGTCGCCGAGACGACGTGCTGGAGGGGTACGAGGTCGAGTTGCGCCCGGTCGACCGAGCCTGGCACCGCGCCTTGTTCGGCTACGCGGGGTGGTTCTATCCGCCGCCCGGCCCGGCGTTTCTCCAGGTGGTGTGGCCCGACATGTCGGGCCATTTTCCGTGGGAAGACGACTTTGACTCGAAGCTGCGCCGGTTCCAACCGGCGCTCTGGACCCCGCCGGCGCAGGAACGGCCCGGCCCCTGGCGGGCCTGGTGGTGGGCGAGCGACTGGCCCGGCCGTAGCAAGCCCGCGGGCTCGTCTTCGTGACCAAGCGGGTGGCGGCGGGCGATACTGACGTGCTGCGCGTCAAGGTCTTCTCGGACGGCGACTGGGCATTCCTCGACGGTGGGTCGGCCGACCCCGACGACGTGGTGCTGCTCCACCTGCACCACCTCCTCGAGTCCGATCCGAGCCTCGAAGAGATGCGAACGCTCCAGCCCGGCGCGGAGGCCCGGCGCTGGACGCCGGGCGAACCCTGGTCGGTCCTGCGGCACGACGACTGACCGGATCGGTAGGGTCGCCGGATGCCGGTCATCGTCGGGCAACGGCGGGTCATCGGCCTCCTCACCTTCCTGGCCACGCCGGTCCTCCTCCTGGCGCTGGCTGCGGTCAACCCGTTCGTCGCCATCGCGGGCCCGGCGGCGCTGGGTATCTCCCTGCTCTTCTTTCGTCCGGTCCGCAGCATCGGTGTCGGACTCGTCTGCGGGACGGTGGCCTCGGTCGCAGCCCTCGTTTCTCCTGGCGTCGATGCTCGAGGGAATGGACTGAGGCCGCGGCCGCTGCTCTTGCTCAGAGGCGTGCGGGGCGTAGCATCGGCTCCTGATAGTGACGCTCGCACAGGTTCAGGAAACGACCAATCCGATCGTTCCGGGGTCGAACGAAGGCATCTGGGCGGTCATGGCCATCGTGTTCGTCCTCGCCGTCGTGCTGGCGGTGATGCTGGTCGGCCGGTACGTGATCGGGATACGGCGTGCCGCCCGTACCGCCGCTGACAAGGCTGAGGAGGCTGCAGCCGAGGTTCGTGCGCTCCGGCGTGACCTCGCCGACCTCGCCTGAAGTTGGGTATGACGATGGCCCGACGCCGCCGTCCCGCGCGTCGATCATGAGCACTGCGAGGAGCAACTCGCCCGGACGTTGACGCCGGGCCCGAAGTCCAGCCCGAGCGACCTCCGAACCCAGCGCCGGCGTCGCCAACACGGGTGTTGGGACCACCTGGTCGCGGCCCCCCTCTGGGTGGCCTACGAAGCCAACCTGGGCACGCTCCTGCGCACCTGCGACGCCGTCGGAGCGTGCATGGCGGTCCCCAAGACACAGCACTACCGCCGGGCGCTCGAGCGCGGCGACACCCTCGTGCGCCGGCCCCACGTGCACTGGATCGACCGATCCAACCTGAGCTGGCTCCGCCGCCAGCGCGAGACCAGCCGCATCGTCGCCGTCGAGCTGGCCGACGACGCCACCCCACTTACCCGCCTCGAGCCCACCCGCACTCGCACCGTGGTGCTCCTCGGGCACGAGCACGCCGGCGTCCCCGACGAGGCCTGGCCGCTCATCGACGAGGTCGTGGAGATCCCCATGGTGGGGCGGGGATCGAGCCTCAACGTCGCGGTGGCCGGCTCGTTGGTCCTGTACCGGCTCGCCGGCCTCATGTGAGCCACCGACGAGTTTCCACGGTCCCCGTCGTCTACCGGGCAGATCACCGACCACCCCGCCCAGGAGGACTCATGCGGAAGATCGTCGCCGGCCTGTTCATCTCCCTCGACGGGGTCGTCGAGTCGCCCCACGAGTGGCACTTCCCGTACTTCAACGACCAGATGGGCGCCGCCGTCGACGCGACGCTCGGCCAGGTGGACACCGTCCTGTTCGGCCGCACGACCTACGACAGCTTCGCCGGGGCCTGGCCGGAGCGCGAGGCGGCCGGGGGTGAGGATGCCCCGTTTGCCAAGAAGCTCGGGGACGCCCGCAAGATCGTCCTGTCGAACCAGAAGCTCGAGTTCACCTGGCGGAACTCCGAGCAGTTCGAGGGGGACTTCGTGGAGACCGTCACCGCCCTGAAGAACGAGCCCGGCGCCAACATCGGCCTGAGCGGCTCGGTCTCGGTCGTCCGCCAGCTCCTCGCCGCCGGCCTGTTGGACGAGCTGCACCTGCTTGTCCACCCGATCGCCATCCGTAAGGGCATGCGCTTGTTCGACGAAGGCGACACCCCGATCCCGCTGAGGCTCCTCTCCTCCGAGACGTTCGAGACCGGCGTGCTCAACCTGGTCTACGCCCCGGCCGAGTCCACCGGCGAGGGCGCCTACGAAGATGCCAAGGCCCACCTGCCCCGGGCCGCGGAGTAGGCACATCCGCTCGACCACAGGAACCTGACGGCGGAGGGTGTGCGGCGGCGTAGGGTCGCCGCCATGGCGGAGCGCGTGTTCATCAGTTACCGGCGGGAGGACACGGCGGGGCACGCCGGCCGGCTCCATGACTCGCTCGTCTCACGCCTGGGCTCCGCCGAGGTCTTCATGGACGTTGGCGGGATCGGCCCCGGCGTCGACTTCCCGACCGCGATCGCCGACGCGGTCGCATCATGTGACGTGATGCTGGCGATGATCGGGAACCGGTGGGTCACCGCCGCGAACCCGTCTGGAGGTCGTCGCCTCGACGAACCCGACGATTACGTCGTGGCCGAGATCGCGGCGGCGTTGGAGCGTCAGGTCCGCGTCATCCCCGTGCTCATCGACGGGGGTCGCATGCCGCTGGCCGCCGAGTTGCCGGCGCGCCTGCGAGGGCTCGAGCGCCGCAACGCGTTGACCCTCGACACCGTGAGCTGGAACACCGACCTCGCCGCGGTGCTCGCCGCGCTGGGTGAGCGGGATCCTCCCGCGGCCGACGAGCGTCCGCCCGGCGGAATGAACCCGCGGGCGCGCAACGGCCACGGCCCTGGGCCCGTCGCAACGTCCGCTGGATCGCGGTCGCCGCGGCGATCGCGGTCCTCGGGATCGCCGCCCTTTCCCTGACCGGCGAAGACTCGGGAGACAACCGGCAGTCGTTCGTGCCGATTCGGGTGACACCGAGCTCGGCGCCAAGCGGATCGACGATCGAGGTCTCCGGGCCCGCATGTCCCGCCGTGCCCGATGGTGAGGCCCCGGACGCCGTCTACCTCGGTCTGCACGACCCAAGGGCGAAGTCAGGAGATGAGGAGAATCCCGTCACCGGCGACGCCCCGCTCAGGCCCGGGGAACAATGGTCCGTCAGGCTCGAGGTGCCGCTGGGCACACCTCCCGGTCAGTACGGCGTGTACGCGGGCTGCTTCGCGAACGACCCTCAGCGTCCGGAGCGCGGGAGCGTGTCCTTCCATGCGTTTCCCGGCGATCAGTTCGAAGTCGTCGCTTCGTGAGGCGTCGAGGCGCGGTTTGTCGCCCGCCGTCCCGGCTGCTAGGCCGGAATCGACCTCCATCCCCAAACCGAGGGAGGCGGCATGCCCGATTCCCGAGACCTCAACGTCGTACTCGTGCTGCAGGGCGGAGGGGCGCTGGGCGCCTATCACGTCGGCGCCTACGAGGCGATGCAAGATGCCGGCTACGCCCCGAACTGGGTCAGCGGCATCTCCATCGGCGCCATCAACGCCGCCGTCCTGGCCGGCAACCCGCCCGAACGCCGGCTCGCCCGGCTCGAACAGCTCTGGGACGCGATCTCCCGGCCCGACTACTGGGGCGCCGTGCTGCCGGCGGGCCCGATGCGGAAGGCCTTCAACACGGGGTCGGTCATGATGGCCTACCTGTTCGGGCAGCCCAACTTCTTCACGCCGAACTTTCCCAACCCCGGCGCCACGTCGTTCTACGACACCAGCCCGATGGTCGCGACGCTCACCGAGCTGTGCGACTTCGGGCTCATCAATGCCGGTGCGACCCGCATCAGCCTGGGCGCCACCAACGTCGAGAGCGGCCAGCAGGAGTTCTTCCAGAACTTCGACTCGCGCTCGAGCCCCAAGCGCACGATCGGCCCCGAGCACGTCCTCGCCAGCGGCTCGCTCCCGCCCGGGTTCCCATACACGATCGTCGACGGCCAGGCCTACTGGGACGGTGGGGTCGTCTCCAACAGCCCTCTCGACGCGGTCGTCGACGACCTGCCGGCCGAGCGGACCGTGGTCTTCATGATCGACCTGTGGTCGGCGGCCGGCCCGGTGCCACGCACCATGGAGGAGGTCCAGTGGCGTCACAAGCAGATCCAGTACGCCAGTCGCACCGCCGTGGACGTGGCGAAGGTGGCCGAACAACACAACCTCCGGTACGCGCTGAGTGAGGCCCGTGGACGGTTGCCGGTCGAGGTGCGCAAGGACCTGACGGGGTCGGACACCGTCGACCCCGAACCCAAGCTGGACATCGTCCACCTGAAGTACCAGCCCGACCCCGACGAGGTCTCGACCAGTGCCGCCGAGTTCTCCCGTCCCTCGATCGCCCGGCGGCGCGCCGGCGGCTACGACCAGATGACGTTGGCGCTCGAGCAGGAGCCCTGGTTCGGCGAGGAGGACCGGCTGCGAACGTCGGAGTGCGTCGTTCACCGCGTCGCCCGCGGCACCATCAAGTCGTCGCGCCGCGGGCCGGCGCGGCCACGCCCGAAGGTGACCAACTAAGCGGCCCGGCCTACCCCACAGAGCCGGAACCGACCGCCACGGGCTGCGTCCAGTCGCTCCGGCCGTCACGCAGGATCACGGCGCGGACCTGGATCGCCGGCTGTCCCTGCTGCATGGCCAGAAGCTGGCGGCGCACCCGGGCGCGATCCTCGGCGCGCTGGTGCCGGCGGCCGCGCGCCGTGGCAAGGCAGGCCGATCGCTGCTGGCGTGCCGGACGGCGCGGGCCCGGCCACCTCAGCGCGTCAGGGCTTCTGAAAGAGGTACAGCAGCACGACTCGGCCGTGCTCGACGCTGCGGATCCCTCGCTCGAACTTGGTCACGATCTCGTAGCCGATGGACCGGATCGCCTCGTCCAGGTCGGGCTGCGAGTACTCGTGCACGTAGGCGAGGCGCACGTCGCGCCACGACATGCCGTTGCAGTCGACCCGGGCGCACCGGGTGACCGTCGTCACGGTGTTCGGGATCAGGCTGCGCGAACGCTCCTGGCTGATCGTGATCAGGTCTCGGTGGTCCTCGGGGCCCGGTGTTCCTCGTGCTGTACGCCGTCCTGCTGGCATTGAGCGTGGGCCTCGTGGCCGCCGCGCGCTGGCGTCGGCGCGTGCCGGCGCCACCGACGGTCGACCCGGACATGCTCGACGACTACGACGTCGCCATGCTCAACGGTGGGGGGCAGCTGGTGGCGGTGGTCGGCCTCCTGAACCTCCGCCAGGCGGGGGTGGTCGAGCTGGGCGACGACCTCATTCGGGAGCTGGCGGGCGCGCACGGCATCGACGAGTCGTCGCTCACGCCGCCGAAGCTCAAGCGCCTGGGCGTGGAGATGCGGGTCGGCCCGATGGGACCGCTCCCATCGGACAGCCACCCCGTCGAGGCCGCCGTGCACGAGACCGTGGTGGCGTCCGAGGTCCGCGCGCCGCACGCGATCGTGTCGGCCGCCGCCGGATCTCGGGCGGTCGCCGGCGTGCACGAGCGACTGGCCGGCCCCGGCCTGATGCTCGGGGCGGACGAGCTTCGGCGGCGGAAGTGGGAAGGGCTGTGGCTGCTCCCGGTCGGGCTCCTGGGGCTCCTGCGGCTCGGGGTGGGCCTGGAACGCGACAAGCCCGTGGGCTTCCTCATCTCCTCCTCATCGCGACGGTCGTCGTGATGGTCCTTCTGGGGCGGCCGCGCCTGCGCACGCGACGCGGGACGCATGCCCAGAACAACGTCCCGGAGATGGCCGGCCGTCATAGCTGGCGCAGCGCCGCGGCGCGATTCGGAGCCGACTACCTGTGGAGCGAGAACCGGCCGCTGGCCCTCGCGGTGGCCGCCCCGGCAGCTCCGGGGTCGCGGTGGGGGGCGTGGAGCGGCGGCTGGTCCGGCCTCGGGTGCGGCGGCGGTGGCGGAGGGTGCGGTGGCGGCGGAGGGTGCGGCGGCGGCGGGTGCGGCGGGTGACCGGGGCCCTCGGGCTCGGTGTCGGGTGGCG
>JBOGIC010000580.1:0-4559 GCA_050744985.1 Acidimicrobiales bacterium | reverse complement strand
GAATGGCGACGGCCGCGGCCGAGCAGGCGCTGGGGCTGGCGCGGGCCAAGGGGTTCGCCGCGCAGCGCGGTGCGATCGGTGCCGACCAGACCGCCCTGGTGGCGGCACTGCGGGAGGTCGGGACCGGCGGCGTCAAGATCGTGCCCGACATCCAGGTCGGCGCCGACGCCGGCGTGCTGGGCGGCCTCGGCGCCATGCTCATGCGCACCCTGTCGACCAACAGCGGCGGGGCCGCCGATGCTCTCCCGGACGCCGGCGACAACGGCTACGTCGGGGAGGAGCACGAGGAGGCGGTCGCCTACGAGGAGGAGCCGGTCGAGGCCGAGCCCGCCCTCGAAGCCGAATGATGTTTTACTCCGCGGACTTGGCCCTCTCACAGGCTGTCGCAATATTCCACGGCCGACAGATGGCGGCCACAACATCTTGGGGCCGACGTGCCTCGCGGGCCAGATGTGGGTGTTCGCCAGGATCCCGCCGCCATTCTGCGACAGCCTGTCAGGTACCACTTTCGCGGGTTAAACCGAGGGGTGCCAGGCGGCGCGCACTCGTTCCACCTCGGCGGCGCCCTGGGCGCGGCCGGCGATGGCGGAGGGGACGATGTGGGCGGGGTTGAGCTGGTCGCCCGAGCCCATGGCCGTGACCGACTCGGCATTGGGCTCCAGCTCGACGACGTTGGCGCCCCCTGCCCGCAGCTCGGCCAGCTCCCGGTCGAGCGTGGCGCGTGAGAGCGGGCCGTCGCCGACCTCGAGCGGGGCATGGTCGACGAGCACGATTACCGTGCCGTACCCGGCCGCGACGTCGGCGTTGGTGCACGACCGGGTGCCGCCGTCGATCCAGTGCCGGCCGTCGATCACCACCGGTGGGAAGAACCGGGGCACGGCGGCGCTGGCGGCACACGCCCGAGCGATGCACACGTCGTCGGCCTCGCGGATCACCCGGAACGCGCCCGTCTCGGCCTCGACCGTGGTGATGCCCAACGCCGGCCCGGGCCAGTGGTGGTGGTGGATGTAGGTGGCCAGCAGGGTGACCCATATGGGCTCGGGCATGGTCTTGGCCGTCATGGCGGCGGCGCCCGCCTGAGCCCTCGTCTCCTCGGTGCTCACCATGCCCCGCTGCACGTGTTCCATCATCTCGGTCACGACCGTCGGGTCGGGCTTGGGCGCCAATCCGTAGAGGTCGAGCAGCGCCGTGCGCAGGGGCACGTGCGGCGACGACAGGAAGTGGTACAGGTGCGAGAACTTCCGGCCCGACACGAGTTGGGTCGCCACCACGCTGCCCGCCGACGTGCCCAGCACGAAGTCGGCCTCGGCGAGCAGCACCCCCTCGGCCTCGAACGCCGACAGCACGCCGGTCAGCCACGCCACCCCGCTCAACCCGCCGCCGCCGAGCACCACCGCCCGTCCGTCCATCGCCGGGACCCTAGCGTCAGGCCCGGAGGTAGCCTGGGCGGGAGGGCGCAGGTACGGCAGGCCCCGGAGAATCGAGGCGTGATGGCATTCGGTGGCGTCAAGCGTTGGCGGGAACGATCGAAGCGCCGCCGCCGTTCCTACGATCCCCTCGCTGCGCAGCCCCGCACGGGCAGGCGCGGCCCGGGGAACTTCAACGAGCAAACCGAATCCAGCCTGGACCCGAACGTCCATTTCCTCGGCGACCAGATGGGTGGCGGAGCCGGCGGACACGGATTCTAAGACGCGTGTCGGTACGAACCCGGTCGTAGGCAGCGGGCGATCACCAGCACGAGCACGCCGGCGCCCGGGAAGATCCACGGCGGGACGATCAGGCAGGCGAGGGCGGCGCCGACGGCCACTCCGGTGCTGACGTGACCACGACGCCACATCACGGCCGTGAGCGCCAGCGCCGCCACAACGCCGAGCCACGGAGCGCCGTTGGCCAACCCGTGGTCGACCGGCACCGGGATGTCGTCGGTGCCCGCGTGCCCGTAGCCGGCCTCGACCAGGGCATCGACCACATTCACGTTGCCGACCAGGACGAGCACGGTCGCCGCCCACCACGCCGCCGCCGCGACGATGACATCGACCCGCCGGCGCGCGCCGGGCGTCACCCAGAACAGGATGGCAACGAGGACGGAGGCGAAGAAGGGGGCGGTCGCGCTCATCAGGTGCTCGGCCGCGTGCCCCGACACGTCGTACCGGCTCTCGAAGAACGTCTTCTGGACGAAGAGGGACACGCCCACGAGCACGGGCAGGGGCCACCACCGCCGGAGGAACACGAGGATCTTCGGGCCCCGCGGTCCCATGCGGGCGGGAGCCTACCGGGGCCGCGGGCCGATCAGCGTGGAGCGGCGTCGAGGAACCGCGCCGCCAGGGGAGCGGCCACCCGTCCGCCCACGCCGCCCCCCTCGACGAGCACCGCGAAGGCGAGTGAGCCCCGGAAGCCGACGAACCAGGCGTGGGTCGCAGGAGGGCTCGCAGCGCCGAACTCGGCCGTCCCGGTCTTCCCCGCGATCTCCTGGCCCGGCCGGGCCGCCGCCGTGCCCGTGCCCTCGCGGACCACGGCCGTCATCAGGGTGCGCAGCGTCGCCGCCACCGACGGGTCGAGGGCCTTGACCTCGCCCGGGGGCGCGTCCGCCATGAGGCGCGGCGTCCGCCACTGACCCGAGGAGACGGCGGCCGCGACCGACGCCATCGCCAACGGGCTGGCCTGCACCCGGCCCTGCCCGAGGGCGGCGGCCGTCAACTCGGTCGCGTCGGCCGGTACCGGGAACTGGCCGCCTGCCACCGGGAGGCCGATGCTGTAGCTGCTGCCGAACCCGAACCCGGCCGCCGTCTGCGCCAGGGCCGCACCGGACAGGCGGGCGGACAGGCTCGCGAACGCGGTGTTGCACGAGTTGGCGAACGCCCGGGAGAACGGCACCCCACCGAGGGCGCCGCTCTCGAAGTTCACGAACACGCGGCCTCCGGCGGTCACCTGCGACGGGCAGTCGACGGTCTCGTCGGGGCGCAGGCCGCCGGCGAGGAGCGCGGCGGTCGTCACGATCTTGAAGGTCGACCCGGGCGGGTACTGCCCGACCAGGGCCCGGTCGAACTCCACGTCCAGCGGACGGCTCACGATCGCCCGGATCTCGCCCGTGCCGGCGTCGACGGCGACCAGCGCGGCCGGCTGGGTCACGCCGTCGACGGCCTGCTCCGCCGCCTGTTGGACGGCCCGATCGAGCGTGAGGCGCACGGGCTGGGGCGGTGTGCCGGCGAAGCGGTGGAGCACCTGGACGACGCGCCCCTCGGCGTCGTGGAGTTGCACCTCGCCCGACGGCGTCCCCGCCAGCCGGCGCTCGTTGGCCGCCTCGATCCCCGACAGCCCCACCACGTCGCCCACCCGGTAGGGCGCCCCCAGCTCGCCCAGGCGCTCGGCCGTGACCTCGCCGACGGTGCCGAGGACATGGGCGGCGAAGTCGGCGGTCGGGCCTATACGGCCGCGGCTCTTCTGGAAGAACACGCCCGGGATGGGCTCGAGTTGCGGGCGCAGCGGTGCGAGCTGGTCGGGGCGCACGTCGACGATCGGCACGAACCAGTCGGGGTGGAGCCGCGACCACGGCTGGGCCAGAGCCGCCCGGACCGTGGACGGCGACACGCCGAGGAGGGTCTGCAGCGCGGCCTCGACCTCGCCCTGGTTCTCGATGCCCTCGGGCTTCAGGCCCACCTGCGTCACATCGACGCTCGCGACCAGGGCGCTGCCGTCGGCACCCACGATGGGCGCTCGCTCCGGCCAGGCCGTGGTCACATCGAACTGCCGTTCGAGGCTGAGGTCGGGGTGCAGGGCGGCGGGCGACCACTGCACGCGCCACCGGCCGTCGTGCCGTAGGAGGTCGACCTGCCCGCCGTAGGTCCACGTTCCGGCCCGGGCGAGGTCGATCTCGGCGGTGTAGGGGACGCGGGCGGTGTCACCGTCGCGCTCGATTGCGCCCGCCGTCACACGCGCGCCGGTGATCTCGAGCTGCTCCTTCATGGCGCCCACCGTCCCGGCCAGCCCGTCCGGCTGGTCGACCACGGCGGCCATGGCGTCGACGTCGAAGCGTTCCCAGGCTTGGAGGTAGCGGGCGACTTCCGGGCCGGGCCCGGGCGGCTCCCGGCGCACGATCGCCACCAGGCCGACGGCGACGAGCGCCAGGACCGCCGCCGCTCCTAGACCAACCCCGATCCACCGTTTCCTGGGCATGTGCGGCCTCCGCCGCCGGCGATCGTACCCGACGGTCCCCCGCCGCTAGCGTCGCGCGGCCATGGCCCGGCCCGTTGTGGAACCCTTGAAGCGGGCGGTCGTGCTCGGCGGCAGCGTCGCCGGATTGCTCGCGGCCCGGGTGCTCACCGACCACGCGGAGGAGGTCGTCCTGATCGAGCGGGACGATCTCTCGAGCGGGCCAGGCGATCGGCGGGGCGTACCCCAGGGGAACCAGGTGCACGGCCTCCTGGCCCGGGGCCTGGAGCTCATGGAGGCGATGTTCCCCGGCCTGACCGGCGAACTGGCCGACGGTGGAGCTGAGGTGGCCGACCCGGGCGTGGACTGCGAATGGTGGATGACCGGAGCGCGCAAGCCGCCGTCCGGCA
>JBOGIC010000579.1:0-15196 GCA_050744985.1 Acidimicrobiales bacterium | reverse complement strand
CTGCTCGGGCTCGAAGCCGCCCGCACCGCCGCCGCCGCCAACGACGCGCCCGGCGCGGGGGCCGCGCCGCCGGCGGGCGTTCCTCACCGCGGCATCCGCTTCGAAGGCGTGTCGTTCCGCTACCCCGGCCGCGACCAGGACGTGTTCGACCACCTCGACCTGCACATCGAAGCCGGGTGCTCGCTGGCCATCGTCGGGGAGAACGGTGCGGGAAAGACGACCCTCGTCAAGCTGCTGGCCCGGCTGTACGAGCCCACCGAGGGGCGCATCACCGTCGACGGCGTCGACCTGCGTGACCTCGACGCCGTCGCCTGGCAGCGCCACGTCGCCGCCATCTTTCAGGACTTCACGCACTACCACTTCTCGGCCTACGACAACATCGCGGTCGGAGCGCTGCACCGGGCCGGCGACACCGAAGCCGTCGAGGCGACGGCGGCACGCGCCGGCGCGGCCACGCTCGTCGACACGCTGCCGATGGGCTGGACACGCCCCTCAGCCGCCAGTTCACCGGCGGCGTCGACCTGTCGGGTGGCGAGTGGCAGCGGATCGCGCTGGCGCGTGCGCTGTTCGCCGTGGCCGGGGGTGCGACGGTGCTGGTGCTCGACGAGCCGACCGCCGCGCTCGACGTCCGGGCCGAGGCCGAGATCTACGACCGCTTCCTCGAGCTCACGCACGGCGTGACGACGCTGCTGATCTCGCACCGGTTCTCGACCGTCCGCCGGGCCGAGCGCATCATCGTGCTCGACGGGGGCCGGGTCGTCGAGGACGGCTCGCACGGCGCGCTTGTCGCCCGGGGGGGCCGCTACGCCCACATGTACAACCTCCAGGCGGCGCGGTTCCGGGACGGCAGCGATGCGTGAGCGCCTGCGCAACCTGCGGGCGATGGTGGGCATCTCCTGGCGGGCCGACCGGCTTCGCTCCGTGACGGCCGCGCTCACGACGGCGGCGTTCACCGTCAGCTGGACGGTGGGCGCCGTCGGCATGGCGTGGCTGGTCAACGGCGTGGCCACCGGTAAGCGGTCGCAGGCGCTCGCCGGCGTGGTGTTCCTTGCCGCCTTGGCCGGCGCGCAGCACCTGCTGGAGTGGGCGAACCAGAACACCCGCATGCGGCTGCGCGAGCACACGATCGCCTGGCTCGACCAGCGCGTGATGTCCCTCGCCGCCGGCCTCCCCGGCCTCGAGCACCACGAGCGGGCCGACTACCAGGACCGGATGGACCTGCTGCGGCGCCAGCGCGGCTCGCTCGTGAACCCGTTCCTGCCGCTCGCGTGGATGGTTGCCAACATCGTGCAGTTCGCCGTGGCGGTGCTCCTGCTGGCGCGGCTGAGCCCGCTCATGTTCGTGCTCCCAGTGGCCGCCCTGCCCTCGGTCTGGGCCGGCGCCCGCAGCGAAGCGTTGTGGAAGCGGCTGTTTGACGAGCAGGCCGAGGACGAACGCCGGTTGCGTCACCTCTTCGAGCTGGCCACTCTCCCCGATGCCGCCAAGGAGGTCCGCCTCCTCGGCCTTCGGGAGGAGCTGGGGCGGCGCCACCGTCGCACGTTCGACGCCCTCGAGCGGGCGAGGGTGCGCACCGCCGTCCGTACGAGCCTCCTCAAGGTCGGCGGGTGGCTGTGCTTCGGCGTGGCGTACCTCGGCGTGCTGCTGTTCGTGGTGCGGCGCACGGTCGACGGCTCCCTCTCGGTCGGCGGCGTCGTGCTGACGCTGAGCCTCGGCGCCATGATCAACGGCCAGCTCGGCGGCCTCGTCTCCAACGCGACCTGGGTGAGCCGTACGACGCAGGCGGTCACGCATTACCGCTGGCTGGAAGACCACGCCGCCGCCGTGCACGCCGCGACGCCCGTGCCCGACCGGGTGCCGACACCGATGCGGCTGACCGGAGGGATCACGCTGCGCGGCCTCGGGTTCCGCTACCCGGGGACCGATGCGCCGGTGCTGTCCGACGTCGACCTCCACATTCCCGCGGGCACGACCGTCGCCGTCGTCGGGGAGAACGGCGCCGGGAAGACGACCCTCGTCAAGCTGCTGCTGCGGTTCTACGAGCCGTCGGAAGGGTGCGTCCAGCTCGACGGCATCGACCTGCGCCGCTTCGACGTCGACGCGTGGCGGGCCTGCACGTCCGCCAGCTTCCAGGACTTCGCCCGGTTCCAGCTTGTCGCCGGCCAAGCTGTGGGTGTGGGTCTCCTCCGCGAGCTGGACTCCGAGGTCGCCGTTCTGGGCGCGCTCGCGCGGGGCGGCGGCGGTGACCTGTGCGCGACCCTCCCGCAGCGGCTCCGCACCCAGCTCGGCCGCGACTTCGAGGGCGGCATCGAGTTGTCGACCGGCCAGTGGCAGAAGGTGGCCCTCGGCCGGACGATGATGCGCGAGGCGCCCCTGCTGCTCGTCCTCGACGAGCCGACGGCGAGCCTCGACGCCCTGACCGAACACGCCCTGTTCGAGCGGTTCGCGTCCCAGGCCAAGGCCGCCGGCGACGCCGCCGGGACGGTCACGGTCCTCGTCAGCCACCGCTTCTCGACGGTTCGCATGGCCGACCTCATCATCGTGATCGAGCGCGGCCGCGTCATCGAGTGCGGGAGCCACGACGAGCTCATGGCCCGGGCCGGGCGGTACGCCGAGCTGTACGGATTGCAGGCGCGCGGCTACGCATAGCTCCCCGGCAACGATGCGTATGTCGCCGACGCGCACGAGTCTGGAGAGCGCCGCCGGGCTGCTGCGGCCGCTGGCCAACCCGCACCGTCCCGACATCGAGCGCGATCTGAACGGCGGCGAGGCCCGGTGCGTCCACGAGCTGGTCGACGCGCTCGGCGTGTCGCAACCGTCGGTGTCGCAGCACCGGCGCGTGCTGCGGAGCGTGGATCTGGTGCAGAGCAGCGCCGGGGGCGGGAGGTTGCGTACACGCGGGGCGACGAGCACGTGGCCCTCAGGGTCAAGTCCCCCGATGGCTTCGTGGGTGAGGCCGAGGCGGCGGGCGAGGTGGGCCGAACGCGGCGGAGGACGTGACGATTACCCGCCGGTCGCAGCGCGCCAGGCCGTCGGCGAAGCTGCGGTCCAGCTCGTCGAGCCCGCGCCCGTAGGCGGCGGCGCTGGTCTCGCAGGTGGCCCGGCGCGCAGGGTCGGCGGTCGCCACGGCTTCGGCCACGCCGTCGAACACAGCCGTAGGACCGCGGCGGGTCAAGCCACACGTGGGGATCGTCGTCGCCGTCGAGGAGGTCGACCCTCGTGCCCGTGGCCCGTCCGGCGGCGTCTTCCACGGCCGGCTGGAAGCGGTCAACCTGGCGCGAGGTCAACTCCAGGTCTTGCGAGATGATTCCCACTCACGCGGAAGCGGTCGCCGGCTCGCGCTGAGGCACCAGCTGGAGCATGCGCTCGTCGAAGGGCAAGCCCTTCCCCG
Organism: Acidimicrobiales bacterium; assembly: GCA_050744985.1. GTDB lineage: Bacteria > Actinomycetota > Acidimicrobiia > Acidimicrobiales > AC-14 > JBOGIC01. The sequence goes on along the minus strand of JBOGIC010000579.1, from coordinate 11,808 downwards.
AGGGCAGGACGATGGCGCGCTCGGGTGCGAGTTGGGTGACGAACTCGAGGTCGTGGCTCACGAGCACGACGGTGCCCTGGAAGTGCTGGAGCGCCGCCAGCACCGCCTCGCGCGAGGAGGGGTCGAGGTTGTTGGTGGGCTCGTCGAGCAGTAGGAGGTTGGCCCGGCCGGCCACCAACCGGGCGAGTGACAGCTTCGTCTTCTCGCCGCCTGAGAGCGTCGACGCGTCCTGGGCGGAGGCGTCTCCGACGAGGCCGAAGTGGCCGAGGATGGAGCGCAGCTCGGCCACGGTGACTCCGGGCGGCGCCGCCTCGACCATCACCTCGAGCACGGAGTCGCCGGCGGCGATGTCCTCGTGCTCCTGGGCGTAGTACCCGACGATGACGTTGGCGCCGAAGCTGACCGTCCCCCCGTCGTGCGTGTAGACACCGGCGAGGCAGCGCAGCAGCGTGGTCTTCCCGGCACCGTTCGGCCCGACCACGACGAAGACCTCGCCCCGCCCGACGGTGAAGCCGACCTTGCGCAGCACGATCTTGGTGCCCAACCGCTTCGTGAGCGCGTCGACGGTCACGACGAGGTCGCCGGAGCGCACCGGGTCGGGGAAGCGGACCTTCAACGGTCGGCGCTTCACCGGCGGCAGCGCCGCAGCCTGGCGCTCGACGATGCGGTCGATGCGCTGTTCGAGGGCCCGGCGCTTCCGGGCGGCGGTGGCGTTGCCCTGGCGGAACTTGTCGGCGGTCCGCTCCAGCCGGGCGATCTCGCGCTGCGCGTTGGTGGCGTCGCGGAGCAGCGCCGCCTCACGCTCCGAGCGCTTCGTGAGGAACTCCGAGTACGTCCCCCGGTAGATCTCGAGGCGGCCCCGTTCGAGCGCGAACACCCGGTCGATCGATTCGTTCATCAGCGCGATGTCGTGGCTCACGACCAGCACGGCGCTCGTGGAGGTCCGCAGGAAGTCCATGACGAACGCCTTGGCCTCGACGTCGAGGTGGTTGGTCGGCTCGTCGAGGATCAGCACGTCGCCCCCGCCCAGCAGCAGCCGCGCCAGCTCCAGCCGGCGGCGCTGCCCGCCCGACAGCGAGCCCACGTCCTGGAGGAGCGCGTCGAGGTCGAGGCCGAGCCCGGCGGCGATCCGTTCGGCCGTCGACTCGAGCTCGTAGCCGCCACCGAGGCGGAACGACTCCTCCAACTCCCCGTAGTGCTGCACGGCGGTGTCGAGCTCGTCGGCGTCGACCGCCACCTGCATCGCCCGGTGTGACCCCTCGAGCTCGTCCCGCAGCCGGCCCAGGGGGCTGGCGTCGAGGAGGTAGTCGAACGTCAGCAGCTTCTCAACTCCCGGCTGGGGCGTGGTGTCCTGTGGGAGCCACCCGACGCGCGGGGCCAAGCGGACGCCGCCGGCGGCGGGCTCCAGCTCGCCGGCCATCGTGCGCAGCAGCGTCGTCTTGCCCGCACCGTTCGGGCCGACCAGCGCCACCTTCTCTCCGGGCGCGATCGTGAACGTCGCGTCGTCCATGAGGACGCGCGCGCCGATCTCGATGCGGAGGTTGGTGACATGCAGGCTCATGACGTGCGAAAGCCGCGCCGGCCGGTTCGAGTTTACCGGTCGTCGGAACCGGGTAACGGCGGTCTCGGTGGTGCGTCCCTGGGGGGGCCAATTCGCCGCTAACGCGGCATTCGTGGCGCGGCGCGGCGCCGTCGTCGTCGTGCTGCTGCTGGCGTCGAGCTGCTCCGACGGCGCGCCGTCGGTGTTGGAGCCCCGTTCGGAGGCAGGCCGCCGCATCGAGGGCCTGTGGTGGCTCACGTTCTGGACCTCGGTGGTGGTCGTGGTCGTCGTCACCGCCTTCCTGCTGGCGGCGGTCCGCCGGGGCAAGCGGAGCGTTCAGGCCACGCCGGCGGGTGAGACCGGGGACGGCGGCGACGAGATCGACCGCCGGCCCGTGGCGTGGGGCGACCGCTTCATCGTCATCGCCGGCCTCGTCGTCTCGGGGGCCATCCTCGCCGGCGTCTTCGGGATCTCGCTGCGCCAGCTCCACGCCCTCGCCCGCCCGCCCTCGGCGACGACGCTCACGATCGAGGTCATCGGGCACAACTGGTGGTGGGAGGTCCGCTACCCGAACGGCGCCGTCACGGCCAACGAGATCTACATACCGGTCGGTGAGGCGGTAGACGTGCGGCTCCCGACGGCTGACGTGATCCACAGCTTCTGGGTGCCGCAACTCAGCACCAAGCGCGACAGCGTCCCGGGGCAGGAAAACGCGCTCTGGCTCCTCGCCGAGCAACCGGGGCGCTACCGCGGGCAGTGCGCCGAGTTCTGCGGGCTGCAGCACGCCCGGATGGCCTTCTTCGTGAACGCCCAGCCGCGCGACCAGTTCCGGCAGTGGCTGGCGAACGAAGCGGCCCCCGCCCGCGAGCCCACGACGTCCGGTGCCCTCGCCGGCCGTGAGATCTTCCTGCGCGCGTCGTGCGCCGGCTGCCACGCCGTGCGCGGCACGAGTGCCTCGGGGACCCTCGGCCCCGACCTGACCCACCTGGCGTCGCGGCCGACGATCGCCGCCGGGACGCTCCCGATGCAGCGCGACACCCTCACCGATTTCGTCCGCGACGCCCAGCGAGCCAAGCCGGGTGCGACTATGCCGCCCACCGAAGTGGGCCCCGGCGAGCTGGTGGCGCTCGTCGACTACCTCCTGACGCTGCAGTGACGACTATCGCCGAGGGCGAATGGACCAAGGCGGAGGTCGCCGAGGAGCTCGACCACGTCTGGCACGAGCCCCCCGGCCTCGGCTCCTGGATCTCGTCGGTCGACCACAAGCGCATCGGCATGCGCTACTTCTACACCGGGATGGTGTTCTTCATCATCGGCGGCATCCAGTCGCTGCTGATACGAGCCCAGCTGGCCGGCCCCAACCTCGATGTGCTCAACCCCGAGGCCTACAACCAGCTGTTCACGATGCACGGCATCACGATGATGTTCCTCTTCGCCATGCCGGTGTTGTCGGGCTTCGGCAACTACTTCGTGCCCCTGATGATCGGCGCCCGCGACATGGCCTTCCCCCGCCTCAACGCCTTCGGTTACTGGGTGCTGCTGGCTGCCGGGTTCTTCATGTACTCGTCGTTCCTCATCGGCCAAGCGCCCAACGACGGGTGGTTCAACTACCTGCCGCTGGCGGACGGGCGCTTCACACCCGGGCTCAACATCGACTACTACACACTTGGGCTGATCTTCCTCGGCATCTCGTCGACAGGCGGCGCCATCAACTTCATGGTCACGATCCTGAAGCTGCGGGCGCCGGGCATGACCCTCAACCGCATTCCCATCTTCGTGTGGGGCGAGCTGGCCATGGCCATGCAGATCATCTTCGCCCTGCCGGCGCTGTCGCTGGCGGCGGTGATGCTGACGCTCGAGCGCAAGTTCGGGCTCCATTACTTCAATGCCGAGGGTGGCGGTGACCCGCTGTTGTGGCAGCACCTGTTCTGGATCTTCGGCCACCCCGAGGTGTACATCGTCGCCCTCCCCGGCTTCGGCATCGCGTCGGCGGTCATCCCCACATGGAGCCGGCGTCCGATGGTCGGCTACACCTACATCGTCATCGGCGAGCTGGCCGTGGCACTGGTGGGCTTCGGCGTCTGGGTGCACCACATGTTCGCGGTCGGCCTGCCCAACGTCACCCTGAGCTACATCTCCCTCGCCAGCTTCGTGGTGGCGATACCGAGCGGGATCCAGGTCTTCGCGTGGCTGGCGACGCTCGTATCCGGGCGACCAAAGCTGTCGACGCCCACTCTGTTCGTCCTCGGCTTCATCATCATCTTCGTGATCGGCGGCGTCACGGGCGTGATGTTCGCCGCCGTCGCCCTCGACCAGGCGCTGCACGACTCGTACTTCGTCGTCGCCCACCTCCACTACGTGCTCGTGGGCAGCGCCGTCTTCCCCATCTTCGCGGCCATCTACCACTGGGGCCCGAAGATGACGGGCCGCATACTGAACGAGCGCCTGGGCAAGTGGAGCTTCTGGCTGATGTTCATCGGGTTCAACCTCGCCTTCTTCCCCCAGCACATCCTCGGGCTGCTCGGCATGCCTCGGCGCGTGTACACCTACGAGGAGGGGCTCGGCTGGGACGTGTGGAACCTGATGTCGACCGGCGGCGCGTTCCTGCTGTCGCTCGGCATCCTCGTCACGATCGTGAACTGGTACCGCTCGAAGGCGCGGGGACCCGTCGCCGGCAACGACCCCTGGCACGGCGAGACGCTCGAGTGGTACACATCCTCGCCGCCCGCCCACTACAACTTCGTCACGGTCCCGACCGTTCGGTCGCGCGAGCCGATGTGGGACCAGCCCGAGCTGGCGTCGGGCGCCCAGCCGCCGGACCAAGGCGGGCGCCCGCTGACGGGCGGCCATGTCACGCTCTCCACGAGCGTGCTCGACGCCCGGCCGCAGGCGATCGTCCACATGCCCCACGCGTCGCCCTGGCCGTTCTGGTTCGCGGTGGCGCTGCTGTCCCTGTTCACCACCGTGCTGCTCGAGGCCTGGTTCCTCGCCGTGGTCTCCGCAATCGCATGCTTCGCGACGATGCTCGGCTGGTTCTGGCCGCGCGGCGAGACGCAGGAGACCTGATGGCCGTCACGACGGCGCCGGCGCCGAGCGAGGTCCTCGCCGAGCACACCAGCGGGCCCCGGTCGTTCGGGTGGTGGGGCATGGTCTGGCTCATAGCCACCGAGGCGTCGCTGTTCGCCCTGCTGATCGCCAGCTACTTCTACCTCCGCTTCCGCAACGGCATCGAATGGCCGCCCGAGCACATCGAGGCGCCGCGGCTGGCGCTGCCGCTGCTGATGAGCGCCATCCTCTGGTCGTCGAGCATCCCCGTGCACATCGCCCACAAGGCCATCGAGCACGGCGACCAGCGGCGACTGAAGGCGGGGCTGGCGTTCGGGTTCCTCCTGGGGCTGGTGTTCCTGCTCCTCAGCCTCGGCGTCGAGTGGCCGGAGATCCTGCACCACGAGTTCACGCCCCGGACCAACTCGTACGGGTCGATGTTCTTCACCATCACCGGGTTCCATCTCAGCCACGTCGTCGTGGGGCTCACGATGAACGCGTGGGTGCAGGCGCGCGCGTGGCACGGCGCGTTCGACGGTGAGCGCCATGTGTCGGTGCAGATCTTCTCGATGTACTGGCACTTCGTCGACATCGTGTGGGTCTTTGTCCTCCTGTCCATCTACATCTCCCCGCACCTGTGACCGATCTGCACGAGGCCGCCCGGCAGATCGACAAGGAGGAGAGCCGCGGCGCGGCCGCGCTGTGGTTCGGCGTGCTCGGCAGCCCCCTGGCGTGGGCCGGCCACCTGGCGGTGAACTACTCACTCGAGGAGTGGTTCGCGTGCGCGTCGTCGACGTCGACGCGCGGCAAGGTCCTCGGCCTGTCGGTCGACACCGCCTCGATCATCTTCAACACCGCGATGGCGGCCGTCGCGCTCGCCTCGTTGATGGTGGCGCTGTCATGCCGGCGGAAGCTCCGGCGAGTGGAGGGCGATGACGAGCGCATCGACCGGGCCCGGTTCATGGCGCTGGCCGGCGTGGTCGAGGGGGCGCTGTTCCTCGGCATCATCCTCCTCGGGTACCTGCCGCCGTTCCTTCTCGACACATGCGAGATGGCGCCGTGACGGACGCGCCGGCGGTGCTCGCCCTCCTCGCGCTGGCGGGTGCCGTGTACGGCGTGGGCGCGCGGCGCCTCGGGCGGCGCCTCTCACGTACGGTCACCTTCTATCTGGGCCTCGCCGTGCTGGCGGCGGCGCTCCTCTCCCGGCTCGACGGCCGGGTCGCCGAGTCGTTCTCGGCCCACATGGTGCAGCACCTCTTATTCATGCTCGTCGCCGCGCCTCTCCTGGCCTTCGCCCGCCCCGTCCCCGCCGTCGTGGCCGGGCTGCCCACCGAAGGCCGCGCCGCGCTGCGCCGCATGTCCGGCCTGCGTCCCGCCACGCAGACCCTCACCAACCCCCTCGTCGTCGGGATGCTCGGCGTGCTGGCGCTCTGGGGCTGGCACATGCCGTCGCTGTACCGGGCGGCCCTGTCGCACACCGTCCTCCACGCCGCCGAGCACGCCTGCTTCCTCGGTACGGCCCTGCTGTTCTGGGCGCTCGTGTTCGGGAGCGGGATGCGGCGGGGGGTGTCGCGGCCGGTGGCGCTGCTGCTCGTGTTCGCCACCGGCCTGCAAAGTGCCGTGCTGGGCGCCGTGCTGGCCTTCGCCTCGACGCCGCTGTACGGCACCACGCTCGAGGACCAGCAGCTGGCCGGCGCGCTCATGTGGGGCCCGCCCGGGCTCCTGTACGCGGCGACGATGGGCTGGCTGCTCGTGCGCTGGTTCGCCGAGATGGAGGGGGCGTCGCGCGACCACCTCGTCGTGGTGGGCCCATGACGGGCAAGGCCTGGCCCTGGCTCCTGCTGCTCGGGCTCGCCGTAGCCGGCTGCAGCTACTTCAGCGAGGACCGCGTCGCGCCCTACCGGCCGCCGGTCTACTACGGCCCGCCGACCGGCCACGCCGTCGTGGACGCCGGGCAGCAGCTGTACCAACGAGACTGCGCGTTCTGTCACGGGGACGAGGGCGATGGGACCGCGCGCGGCCCGGCGCTCACGGGCGGCACCAGCGGCCCGGCCCTCGTCGACTTCGTGCTCCGCACGGGCCGGATGCCGGTCGAGGGGCCGATCGAGCAGATGCGCGCCCGCGACCCCGTCTACGACGAGGGCCAGATCGCCGCCATCGTGGCCTTCGTCACCCGGGAGTTTCACCCGCCCGGGCCCGAGATCCCCCACATCGACCCCCGCCGCGGCCACCTCGCCGAGGGCCAGCAGGTTTACCAGGAGCACTGCGCCGCCTGCCATGCCACGACCGGCATCGGCGGCGCCATGCTCCTGCAGGCCGGCGACCAGGTGCCGGGCCCGGCGCTCGGGATCGTCATCCCCGAGCTCCATGGCTCCGAACCCATCGAGGTCGCCGAGGCGGTCCGCGCCGGCCCGGGCAGCATGCCGGTGTTTGGCACGCGAGCCATCACCGACGAGGAGCTCGACTCGCTCCTGAGCTACGTGGAGTACCTCCGGAACCCCGACGACGAGGGCGGTGCCCCCATCGGCCGGGTCGGGCCCGTCGTGGAAGGCGGCGTCGGCTGGCTCGTCGGCCTGGGCGTGCTCATTCTCGTGATCCGCTGGATGGGCACCAAAGCAGGCGAGGTGACGTGAAGACCCTGATCGCCCTGGCCATCGCGACGATCGCCGCCCTGGGCGCCACTGTCGTGTACGCGCTGGGTGGCCAAACCCAGTGGGAAGGCGCATTGCTGGGGGCGGCCCTGGGGGGCCTAGCGGTGGCCCTGATCGTGTTCGCCAAGGACATGCTCCCCCACGGCCATTTCGTCCAGGTGCGCGACGACTCGCCCGGCACCCGGGCGGAACGGGCGTCGGTGGCCTCCGCCTTCTGGGGCGGCGCCGAGCCCATCGAGCGCCGACGCGTCGTCCTCCGGGCGTTCGGCCTCGCTGTGGGCGCCCTCGGGCTCGCCGCCCTCTTCCCCATCCGCTCCCTGGGCAGCAGCCCCGGTCGGTCGCTCTACCGCACCGGGTGGAAGCGGGGCCTCCGGGTGATCACCCGCAACCGCGAAGCCGTCCGGATCGAGGACGTGGACGTCAACACCGTGCTCACGGTCTTCCCCGAGGGCCATCCCGACTCCGCCGACTCCCAGACCCTGCTGATCCGCCTTCCTCCCGGGGTGCCGGCGCCCGGGCCGACCGGCACCAGCGTCGACGGGGTCGTCGCCTTCTCCAAGATTTGCACCCACGCCGGCTGCCCCGTGGGCCTGTACCAGGCCGAAACCCAGGAGCTGTTCTGCCCGTGCCACCAGTCGACGTTTTCGGTGCGCCACGGCGCCAAGCCAACCTTCGGGCCGGCCACCCGGGCCCTGCCGCAGCTGCCCATCGGCGTCGACGATGCCGGGTACGTGGTCGCCCTGGGTGACTTTCCCGAGCCGGTCGGGCCGGGCTTCTGGAGCCGGGGGCGGACCTGATGCTCAACCGCTTCGCCCGTTGGATCGACGATCGCCTGGGGGCGGCCTCGTTCACCCAGCACGCCCTGAACAAGGTGTTTCCCGACCACTGGTCGTTCATGCTCGGCGAGGTCGCGCTCTACTCGTTCGTCGTCCTGCTCGTGACCGGCGTGTTCCTCACCTTCTTCTTCGACCCCAGCGTGGCCCCGACGACCTACCACGGCTCCTACGGCCCGCTGCAGGGCGTCGAGATGTCGGAGGCCTACAAGTCGACGGTCGAACTGAGCTTCGACGTGCGCGCCGGCCTCGTCATGCGCCAGACCCACCACTGGGCGGCGATCGTGTTCATCGCCTCGCTCGTCCTGCACATGATGCGGGTGTTCTTCACCGGCGCGTTCCGGCGGCCCCGGGAAATCAACTGGATCGTCGGCGTCACCCTCTTCGTGCTCGCCTTCTTCAACGGCTTCACCGGCTATTCGCTCCCCGACGACCTCCTCTCGGGTACCGGTCTGCGCATCGCCTATTCCATAGCCCTGTCGGTGCCGGTTATCGGGTCATGGCTCGCGTTCTTGGTGTTCGGGGGCGAGTTCCCGGCCCACGAGATCATCCCGAGGCTGTTCGTCACCCACGTCATGATCGTGCCCGGCCTCATCCTCGGTCTTCTCACCGTCCACCTGGCGATCATCTGGCGGCAGAAGCACACCGACTTCCCCGGCACCGGGCGCCGCGAGACCAACGTCGTCGGCAGCCGCCTCTGGCCGACCTACGCCGTCAAGTCGATGGGACTGTTCTGCGCCGTCTTCGCCGTGATGATCGCCATGGGCGGCCTCCTGCAGGTGAACCCCGTCTGGCTCTACGGCCCGTTCCGCCCCGACCAGGTGCCCTCCCCCGCCCAACCCGACTGGTGGCTCGGGTGGGTCGAGGGCGCGCTCCGCATCTTCCCGCCCCTCGAGGCCCGATTCTTCGGCTTCGAGATCCCGAATCCGTTCTTCCCTGGAGTCCTCCTCCCGGGCATCACCTTCGGCCTGCTCTACCTGTGGCCCTTCCTCGAGGCCCGCTTCACCGGCGACCGCGCCCCCCACCACCTCCTCGATCGCGCCCGTGACCGTCCCGTCCGCACGGCCATGGGCGTTACCACCCTTGTCTTCTACGTGATGCTCCAGATTTCGGCCAGCAACGACCTGATCGCCCACTGGCTCAGTGCCTCGGTCGTCACCATCACCCGGATCTTCCAGGTCACGGTCATCCTCCTGCCGCCCCTCATCGGCTACCTCACTTACCGGCTGATGAAGGCCCTCCAGGTCAGCCGCGCCGAACGCCTCAGCACGGTCCCGCTCGACGCCGTGCTGCACCCCCGCAGGTACGCGACCGTTCCCGAGACCCGTGAGGACGATGATGACGACGCCCCCCACGGCTGAGCTGCGCGTCGACCCGCTCTCCGAGGGCGCCGGCTGGACGTGGCGCTACGTCGAGCCGGGTGTCGAGCTCAACAGCAACGAGACCTACGCCACCCGCGAGGCCGCCACCAACGCGGCACGCCGGGCCTACCCGGACCTGAGCGTCACCGACGAGCCCCGGTCGTAGCCACCGCGCCGCCACGCAACTTCGTACCTTTCCGCGCCTCCCAGCAACTGATCCCTTTCCGTAGCATCCGCCGTGCCCTCGACTGCGAATGGTGCGGGCGTGCCGTCGCCCCACCGAGCGGAGCGGCCCGCGGCGAGCCCGCGCCCGCTCATCAGGGCGGCAGCCCCGGTCCGAGCAGGCCGGCCTGGCGGTCGCGCTCGGTCTTTTCGCGGTGGTCCTCGGCGCACCGGAGCTTCAGGTTGTCCAGCGACGTGAGCCCGCCGTTGGCGACCGGGTCGTCGTGGTCGACCTGCAGGCCGAAGCGCCGGTCGCAGTCCTCGTCCGCACACGTCGCCCCCTCGAAGCCCGGCACGGACCCCAGGTCGAGGGCGGTCCGCAGTTCGGCGGGGATGTGGCGGCCCAGGTGGGCCACGGTGTCGATGCGCACCCCGTCGTGCACGACCGCCTTCACGAACGCGTCGTCGTCGACCATCGCCCTGACCACGTCCACCGGCACGGGCCCGCCCCCCACGACGTGGCAGGGCTCCCCCTCCTCGGCCCGGCCCCGCCGCCAGGCCCGCAGGTCACAGACGACCACGACGTCGGCCCGCAGGTTCCGGGGCCGCCCCCCGCCCGCCAGCATGCGCACCAGGGCATCGGCGGCGTAGGCGGCCCGCGGCTCCTCCCAGCCTCCGTCCCGGCGGGCCCGGTCGGTCTCGGCGTCGAGGCGGTTCATCAGCGCCACACCCATCACCGGTGGCAGGGCCCCGCTGAGGTGCACCATGCCCCCCGCACCCCGCCACCAGCGGAACTCTCGGGCGCGGTGCTGGCGCTTGTCGAGCTCCTCGGGCGACAAGGCCGCCAGGCGCCGCCGCCGACCTTCGTCGCGCACCACCCCGAGCGTCGAAACCCGCGCCAGCGCCAACATGTCGGCCTCGCCGCCACCACACTCGTCCGCGGTACGGACCACCTCGGCGGCTTGGGCCAGCGACACCTCCCCGGCCACCAGGGCATCGCGGGTGGCGGGATAGTCATCGACCACTCGCAGCGTCGACAGCGCCTCCCGGGCCTCGGACACCGTCGTGCCCGAAACCCGGGCCAGGCGGTCACGACCCATCCCGGCGCGCGCCGCGGCACGCGCCCGGGCTGTCGCGCACGCCTTCCCTACCCGGGCGAGGATCTCGACCACCGCCGAGCACTCCGACTCCGACGCCGCCGCCGGGTCGAAGGCCACCAGCGCCGCGTGCAATTGCACAGCCAGCGCGACGAGACCCGGTCCATCAGCCATCAACCAACACCTCCTCGGCACGCGCGCCACCAACACACACACATGAGAGGAGGGCCAGCAACACCAAGCCCTCGAGGCAGCGCCCACCCTACACGAACATATGTTCCCCGTCAACCCGAATTGGTTGCCGTCGAGCTAACGCAGTGCTAAAGATTGCGCCACCACTCGCGAGCGGAGCGGGTGCGGAACTCCACTTGATCTCGTTCTCCAAGCCCACCGAGGCAGGCAGGAGCCCGGGCCGTACGGGCGCCTTCGCGTTGTTCGCCCTCGCGTCGGGCGTCTTCCTCTCCCTCCTCCTCTTCAGCGGTCGGGCCGGCGCCCAGACGACGGCGAGCACGGTGCCCACCGCGACGACGCTCCCTCCGTCACCCACGACCACCGCGCCCTCGCCGCCGACATCGATGGCGTCGACCGCCACGACCGTCCCGGCGACGACCCCCGACGGGACCCCGAAGCTCGCCGCGCCCTCGCCGGCCCCGGCGACCGCTACGGAGCCGGCGACCCCGCCGACGACCCTCGCACCGCCGGTCCAGGCAGCGGTCCCCGGCACGACCATCCCCGGCACCGGTGCCCCGCTCCTCGCCGCTCCGGCCTCGACCGCCAAGATCGCGACCCAGACGCCCGGGGCCGCGACCACGGCGCCACCGGCCACGGCCGCGGGCAACGCGGCGCCCAACTCGACGCCCGCTCCGATGACACCCATCGTCGTTCCCATGCGTTCGGCGGCCGGTCCCGCGACCCCGGCGACAGCGAGTGCGAACAGCACGAACGCGACCGAGCAGGGTGGCTCCTCGGACGACGGTGGCAGCCAGTTCACGTTCACCAAGACCAAGGGCTGCCGCACCGTCGAGGGATCGAACAGCGGCTACTCGCACATGGTCATCGCCATCGGCCGGGGCTGTGAGGCCAAGAGCCAGTCCGGCCCGATCTCGGGCAGCGACACGG
>JBOGIC010000578.1:0-1764 GCA_050744985.1 Acidimicrobiales bacterium | reverse complement strand
CAGCCAGTCGCCGAAGCGGCCGTGCTTGATGTGCTCGGGATGCCAGTTGATGCGCTCGTTCTCGCGGAGCAGGTCGTCGCGGTGCTCGGACGTCCGCACGAACCACGAGTTCTTCGCCCAGTAGATGAGGGCCGTCCCACAGCGCCAGCAGTGGGGGTAGGCGTGCTCGTAGGGCTGCTCGCGCACGAGGACGCCGCGGGCGGCGAGGTCGTCGATGATCGAGCGGTCCGCCGCCTTCACCTGCTGGCCGGCCCACGGTGGCACGGCGTCGGTAAAGCCCCCATCGGCCCCCACCGGGTTCAGGACCGGGAGGTCGTGGGCCTTCGCCACGTCCATGTCGTCGGCGCCGAAGGCGGGGGCGATGTGGACGATGCCCGTACCCTCCTCGATGGAGACGAACGGCGCGGTGACGACCACGTTCGCCCGCTCGTCGGTCGGGAGGAAGTCGAACGGCCGCTGGTAGCGCCAACCCGCCAGGTCGGACCCGCGCCACCGGTCGACCACGTCGGCGCCCTCGGGCGCGAGCGCCTCGGCCATGATCAGATCCCGCTCGCTGTCACTCGAGCGGACGCGCACGTAGTCGATGTCCGCACCGACGGCGGCGGCCACGTTGGAGATGAGCGTCCACGGCGTCGTCGTCCAGACGAGCAGGTCGACATCGCGGTCGACGACCGGGAAGCGCACGTAGATCGACGGGTCGGTGATGTCGCGGTAGGCGCCGGGCTGACCCAGCTCGTGGGACGACAGGGCGGTGCCGCACCGGGGGCAGTACGGGACGACGCGATGGCCCTCGTACAGGAGACCCTTCTTGAACAGCTCACTCAGCAGCCACCAGACCGACTCGATGTAGGAGTTGTCGAGGGTCCAGTAGGTGTCGCGGGTGTCGATCCACACGGCCGAGCGCTCGGTGAGGTTGACAAAGTCACCGACGTACCGCCGTACCGACTCACGGCAGCGCCGGTTGAACTCCTCGACGCCGAACGCTTCGATCTCGTGCTTGTTGGTGAGGCCCAGCTCCTTCTCGACCTCGATCTCCACCGGGAGGCCATGGCAGTCCCACCCGCCCTTGCGGGGCACGTCGTGGCCCCGCATCGTCTGGAACCGCATCCACAGGTCCTTGAACGCCCGGGGCCAGATGTGGTGGAGGCCGGGCCGGGCGTTGGCGGTGGGAGGGCCCTCGTAGAACACCCACGGCGGCGCGCCCTTGCGCAGCGCCTTGACCTGCTCGAGCACGTCGGCGGCTCGCCACCGTTCGAGCACGGCGAGCTCGAGCTCCACGAAACTGGCCTGGGGATCGACGGGGCCGAACGGCATGGCGCCCAGGCTAGAAGCAACCACACCGTTTGATCCGCGCCATTAGGGCTGTGAGACCCCTCTTCTGCGAACCAAACGCCTGGGCGGCGTCTACCCTTGCGGCGCGATGGACGTGAGCGACCTGTACCGGGCCGAGGGCGACGACGCGGCGGTCCTGCACGTGCACGTGCAGCCGGCCGCCGGCCGCTCGGCCGTGGTGGGCCGGCACGGCACGTCGCTGAAGGTCCGCGTGGCGGCCGCGCCCGAGGGCGGGCGGGCCAACGAGGCGGTGGCGGCGCTGCTGGCCGAGACGTTCGGCCTGAAGACGGCGGACGTGGAGCTCACCAGCGGGGCCACCAGCCGCACCAAGGCCTTCCGGCTGAGCGGGCTCGACCTCGAGGAGTTCCCCCGCCGGCTGGAGCGGGCGGTGGCCGGCGATGCGGCGCCCGGGACCAAGGGCGCCGGGCGCCG
>JBOGIC010000577.1:0-2223 GCA_050744985.1 Acidimicrobiales bacterium | reverse complement strand
CGGAGATGAGACGTCCGGCCCGGCCGGGCTGGGGCGGACGCCGGTGAAGTCGGAGCCGACGACGAGGGCCACGTCGACGATGCCGAGTGTGTGATCTTCTTCGAGGAGGGCGCCGGACGAGAGGTAGCTGCGCAGGAGGTTGGCTTTGTCGAGCTTGCCGCCGGCGTAGCGGATCACCGAGCGGGTGTAGCCGAACGAGTCGGCGTCGCCGGTGCCGTTCACGGCGAAGCCGACGCCCTGCAGGGCGAAACCGGTCTTGGAGGCGGTGCCCTCGCCGCCGTTGCCGTTCAGCACCCGCACCTGCACATCGCTCGGCCGGACCGGGCCGGGTGGCGCCTTGCCGTTGATGCGGTCGATGAGGGGTTGGGCCTCTTCCTCGATCAGCAACTGCACCGAGGCCCCGCCGACGATGTCGCCCTCGGTCGGCAGGGTCTGCATGTCGACCGAGTCGGGGTCGAGGGAGCGGAACCGTTTGGCGACGGTGACGATGTCCCTCGTGGACATGCCCGAGTCGAGGGTGACGTTGTTGACGCCGATGCTCACCAGGCGGTTGAGCGTCAGCGGGTTGGTCAGCCCCTGGGAGACGGCCTTGCGCATCATCCTGCGGATGAAGTCCTGCTGGCGCTTTATGCGGCCGAAGTCGGAACTGGGGTCGGCCACCCACCGGCCCGCTTCGTACGACTCGTAGTAGCGGCTGCGCACATAGGCCAGGGCCTGGTAGCCGTCGAGCGGGATGCACCCCGGCTCGGGCAGGTCGAGCCCGCTGTAGTCGTCGCGGGCCGGTGCGTCCAGGTAGACGTTCACCCCGCCGACGGTGTTCACGACGTTCTCGAACCCCTGGAAGTCGACCTCGACGTAGTGGTTGATATCGATCCCGAGGCCGTCCCGGATGGTCTTGACCAGGGTGGGTGCGCCCCCGATGGCGAACGCCGAATTGATCTTCTGGCGCGTGCCGACCGGCGTGCCGTCAATGTGGATGAGCAGGTCACGGGGGATCGACAGGATGGCGGCGTCCTGCGTCTTCGGGTCGACGTGCAGCACCATGATCGTGTCGCTCAGGCCGTTGCGGTCGCCTTCGGAGGCGGCACCGGTGATCTGGGCGAGGTCGGCGCCGACCTTGGAGCGGCTGTCCGAGCCCACGAGCAACACGTTCATGACGCTGCCCGTCTGGTCCTCGGCCAGGTCGGGGATGTCGATGCGCTTGATCTGCCCGAGCTGGTGGCGGAGGTACAGGTACGCCGTACCTGAGGCGACCACGCCGAGGGCGACGACGACGATCAGGCCGGTGAGCAGGGCGCTCAGCCAGCGGGGGCGCCTCCGACGGTAGGTGCCCCGCCGCGTGCGACGGTGAGATGGGCGCGATCGCTCCGCCTGCGCTAGGGCAGCCACGGTTGAAGCGTACCTTGGCCGGCATGTCCCAAACCGCAATGGTGTGGGTGGACGGCCGCCTCGCCGGCGCCGGGGACGCGACCGTGTCGGTGTTCGACCACGGGCTGCTCACGGGCGACGGTGTGTTCGAGACTCTCCGGGTCTACCGGTCGGCGCCCTTCGCGGCGCGGCGCCACCTCGACCGCCTACGCCAGTCGGCGGCCGGCATGGGCCTTCCGGTGCCGGGCCCGGATGTGCTGCGGGCGGCGATGGACGAGGTGGTCGCGGCCAACGGGCTCGTCGACGGACGCCTGCGCATCACCGTCACCGGCGGCCCGACCCCCCTCGGCTCGGCGCGGGCGGCGGTGGCGCCGACGGTCATCGTCGCCGGCGCACGGCTCGGTAGCTGGCCGGCCGCGGAACCCGTGATCGTGGTGCCCTGGCCCCGCAACGACCGGGGGGCGTTGACCGGCGTCAAGACCATCTCCTACGGCGAGAACGTCGTGGCGCTCGCGTACGCCCGCGAGCGGGGCGGCGGCGAGGCCGTGTTCGCCAACCTGGCCGGCGAGCTGTGCGAAGGCTCCGGCACCAACGTGTTCGTCGGCGTGGGCGGTCGGCTGATCACGCCGCCCCTCTCGTCGGGCTGCCTCGCCGGCGTCACCCGTGACCTGCTGATCGAGACGGTCAAGGTGGCCGAGGAGCCGCTGCCGGTGGCGGCGCTGGCGACCGCCGACGAGGCCTTCCTCACCTCGAGCACCCGCGAGGTGCACCCGATCGCCTCGGTGGACGGCCGGCCGCTGCCGTCGGTGCCCGGCCCCCTCACCCAGGCCGCGGCGGCCGCCTTCAATGCCCTCG
>JBOGIC010000576.1:0-7090 GCA_050744985.1 Acidimicrobiales bacterium | reverse complement strand
GGCTGGAGGTGGTCGGGCGCAGCCCGCTGTGCGTGCTGGACGGGGCCCACAACCCGGCCGGGGCCCGAGCCGCGGCCGATGCCGTCGACGAGGCGTTCTCGGGGGTGGCCGGGCGGGTCATGGTCGTGGGCATGCTGCGCGAGCGCGACCCCGCCGAGATGCTCAAGGCCCTCAACGCCCAGGCCAGCCGGCTCGTCATCACCTGCCCGCCGCCGTCCCCCCGGGCCCTGCCCGCCGAGGAGGTGGCCGCCGCCGCCCGCAACCTCGGCCTGGCGACCCAGGTGACCGCTTCGGTGGAGGAGGCTGTCGACTTCGCCCTCGCCGCCGCCGAACCCGAAGAGCTGGTCCTCGTCACCGGCTCGCTCTACGTGGTGGGCGCGGCACGGGCCGCCCTCGTGGTCGATTGATACGCGCCATTGGGGCTCACAGACCCCTCTTACGCGGAGTAAACGGGGGCGTGGGCTAGGGTGCCCGCCCCGTGGACCGCACCCTCGTCATCTGCAAGCCGGACGCCGTGCAGCGGCGCCTGGTCGGCGAGATCATCGGGCGGCTGGAGGACAAGGGCCTCGACCTGGTGGCCGTCGAGCTGCGCACGATCGACCCGGAGACGGCGTCACGCCACTACGCCGAGCACGAAGGCAAGGATTTCTACTCCTCGCTCATCGAGTTCATCACCAGCGGACCATCGGTCCTGCTGGTCGTACAGGGACCGGACGAGACGGCGGCCGTCGTCCGCACGCTGATGGGCACCACCAACCCCCGCCAGGCCGCTCCAGGCACGATCCGCGGCGACCTGGGGATCGAGATGACCCGCAACCTGATCCACGGTAGCGACAGCCCCGAGTCGGCCGCCCGGGAGATCGATCTCTTCTTTCCGGAACTGGCCACCCGTCCCTCAAGTAGGGGTTGAGGTTTTTCCGGGTCGCGCCTAGCCTCTGGGCACGCCGGCAGGCGCGGCACCGAATCGGCAAACCACCCAGTGACGGACAACTTCTTCTCCGCGTTTTTGGGCCGCGACATGGCGGTCGACCTGGGCACCGCCAACACGCTCGTCTACGTGCGGGGCCGCGGGATCGTGCTGAACGAACCGTCGGTGGTCGCCGTCACCGTGCGGGACGGCCGGCCGCTGGCCGTGGGCCTCGAGGCCAAGCGGATGATCGGGCGCACGCCCAACCACATCCAGGCCGTACGCCCCCTGAAGGACGGCGTGATCAACAACTTCGAGATCACCGAGAAGATGCTGCGGTATTTCATCCAGCGGGTGCACCAGCGCCGGTGGGCGAAGCCGCGGATGGTCATCTGTGTGCCTTCGGGCGTCACCGGGGTGGAGAAGCGGGCGGTGCAGGAGGCGGCTGAGTACGCCGGCGCCCGGAAGACCCCCTTCATCATCGAAGAGCCCATGGCTGCGGCCATCGGCGCCGGCCTCCCCGTCCACGAGCCGACCGGCAACATGGTCGTCGACATTGGCGGGGGCACGACGGAGGTGGCGGTCATCTCGCTCGGCGGCATCGTCACGAGCAAGTCGGAACGCATCGGTGGCGACGAGCTCGACGAATCGGTCATGCAGTACGTCAAGAAGGAGTACAGCCTGGCCCTGGGCGAACGCACGGCCGAGGAGATCAAGATCGCCCTGGGCTCCGCCTATCCGCTCGAGCGCGAGGTCTACGCCGAGATCCGGGGCCGCGACCTGGTGACGGGCCTGCCCAAGACGATCGTCATCTCCACCGAGGAGGTGCGCCACGCGCTCGAAGAGCCGGTCGGATCGATCATCGACGCCGTCAAGGTCACCCTCGACAAGACCCCGCCCGAACTGGCCGCCGACATCATGCAGAAGGGAATCGTCCTGACGGGGGGCGGCGCGCTGCTGACCGGACTCGATGTGCGCCTCTCTGTGGAGACCGGCATGCCTATCGTGGTGGCCAAGAACCCGCTCCACTCGGTGGCCATCGGAGCGGGACAATGCCTCGAGGAGTTCAATGTCCTTCGGCAGGTGCTGGCAAACTCAGGCGAGCGGTAGTCCCCGCTCGCGCGCCACCCGCCCCACGACAACTTTCCCCACACCCATCCGCCCGCCGATCGCTCACCGCTCCCGGTAGCGCGACGTGGCGGTCTACCGGCGCTCGCGTCGTCACCGGTTCTTCCTTCTGCTGCTCACGCTCACCTCCGTGACGGTGATCACGCTCGACTACCGCGGCGCGGGCAGCGGCACGATCGAGTCGGTGAAGCGCACGGCGCGCGACGCGCTGGCGCCCGTGCAGTCGGCGGCGGCGAACGTGCTCGATCCCGTGGGGAACTTCTTCAGCGGCCTCACCCACTTCAACTCCCTCGAGCGCGAGAACCAGCGATTGCAGGCCGAGCTCGACCAGGCCCGGGCCAACCAGCTCGCCACCGAAGGGGCCGAGAGGGAACGGGAAGCGCTGCTCGACCTGTTGCGGCTGGACTTCGCGTCCACGATCCCCGCCGTGCCGGCGCGGGTCATCGCGTCGGCGCCGTCCAACTTCCAGAACACCGTGATCATCGACCGCGGCTCCAACCAGGGCGTGGCGGTCGGGCAACCGGTCGTCGCGGGCGCAGGCCTGGTGGGCCGGGTGCTCGAGGTGTCGAACACGCGGGCGACGATCCAGCTGCTCAGCGACCGCTCGTCCAACCTCGGCGTGCGCCTCACCGGGTCGGGCGAGATCGGCATCGCCACCGGCGGGGGCAGCAAGGAGCCGTTACGGGTCGGGTTCGTACCGTCCACCGCGAAGGTCGAGGCGGGCGAGGCGGTCGTCACGAGCGGACTGGAGGGCAGCGCCTACCCGCCCGAGATCCCCGTCGGGAGGGTGAAGTCGACGGATACCTCGCCCGGCGCCATCGAGCAGCACGTCATCGTCGAACCGTCGGTCGACTTCGCGAGGCTCGAGTTCGTACGCGTCCTTCTGTGGAGCGGCCAGCGCTGATGCTGAGCGACATGCGCTTCCGGCTGCCCGTGCTGCTGGCCGGGGCGCTCGTGATCCACATGACGCTGTTCGCCGAACTGCGCATCGGCGGCGTGATGCCCGATCTCATGCTGCTGATCGCCATCGCCGCCGGCCTGGCCGGCGGTCCGTCGGTCGGCGCCGTCATGGGCTTCGCGTCGGGCATGCTGGCGGACCTGCTCCTGCCCACGCCCCTGGGTCTGTCCGCCCTCGTGTTCACCTTCGTCGGCTACATCGTCGGCGTCACCAAGGGCGGCCTCCTGAAGGCCGCCTGGTGGTTCCCGTTCCTCGTCGCGAGCCTGGCCAGCGCGGCCGGCGTGCTGCTGTTCGCCCTCATCGGGGCCATGCTCGGCCAGGAGAACCTGCTCAACCTCCACCTCGTCGGCGTGATAGTCGTTGTCAGCATCGTCAACGGGTGCCTGATCCTGCCGGTGCTGCGAGCCGCTCGCTGGGCCCTCGCCGGCGTCCCCGAACGGTCGCTCGCGGAGTGAGCCGAGTTGCGCAGAGCTTCGGCATCCGGCCCGGACCGACCGGCCTGGGCGCGGGACCGCCCAGTGGCGGGGGCCGCGACACGTCTCGGCTGCGGCTCGGCATCCTCGCCGTGGTCGTGATGTCGCTGTTCGCCACGATGCTGGCGCGCCTGTGGTACCTGCAGGTCATGGTGGCGCCCGACCTGCGGGTCGAGGCGCAGGACAACAGCGTCCGGCTGGTTGCGACCGAGGCGCCACGCGGCCGGATCCTCGACCGCAACGGCAAGGTGCTGGTCGACAACCGCATCGTGCCCACGGTGACGGGTGACCGCGAGGTCGTGGCCGACCACCCCGAGGTGCTCGACAAGCTGGCGGCGTACCTCGGCAACGTCACCCGCGCCGACCTGCAGCGGCGCCTGGAGGACGTGCGGTTCAGCCAGTTCAAGCCGGCGCCGCTCGCCGAGGACATCGGCAAGGAGAAGGTCGTCTACCTGCGCGAGCACCAGGCGGAGTTCCCGGGGATCGACGTCACCCAGGTGGCCCAACGCCACTATCCGCACGGCTCGCTGGCCGCGCACATCCTCGGCTACGTGGGCGAGATCAACGACAAGGAGCTCGTCCCCCGCCGGGCCGCCGGGTACCGGGAGGGCGACAGCATCGGCAAGTCGGGCACCGAGCTGGCCTACGAGAGCGACCTGCGGGGCACGCCCGAGGTCGAGAAGTTGTTGGTCGACTCGCAGGGCCGGGTGCTGCGCTCGCTGGGCAAGCAGCCCGCCGTCCCCGGCCACGACGTGCAGCTCACCGTCGACCTGGACATCCAGCAGCTCGCCGAGGAGTCACTCCGCCAGGCGATCGATCAGGCCCACGGGGCCTGGGACAACCGCCAGCTGAAGTACTTCATCGCCCCGGGGGGCGCCGTGGTGGTCGAGGACCCGCGGGACGGCGCCATCGTCGCCATGGCGTCGTACCCGACCTACGACCCGGCGGTGTTCGTGAACGGCATCAGCACCGCCTTGTTCTCGGCCCTGCAGGACCCGGCCAACAACTTCCCGCTCAACAACCGGGCGATCCAGGGCGAGTACGCCCCCGGGTCGACCTTCAAGCTCGTCACCGCGCTCGCGGGCCTCGGCCGGGACGTGATCGGTCCTGGCACCACCGTCCGGGACACGGGCTCGGTGCAGGTCGGGCCGCAGATCTTCCGCAACGCGCTGAGCGTCGCCCACGGGAACGTCGACCTCAGCCGAGCGCTCGCGGTGTCGAGCGACGTGTACTTCTACCTGCTGGGCGAGAAGCTCAACACGTCCAAGCGCCCTTACCCGATCCCCGAGATGGCCCGCACCATGGGCTATGGGACCACGACGGGCATCGAGTTGCCCTTCGAGCTGGAGGGCCGGGTTCCCGACCCCGAGAGCAAGCAGCGGTTGCACGAGTCCAATCCCGAGGCGTTCCCGTACGGGGACTGGTTCACGGGTGACAACGTCAACCTGTCGGTCGGCCAGGGCGATCTCGTGGTCACACCCCTGCAGCTGGCGAACGCCTATGCCACCTTCGCCAACGGCGGCACGGTCTGGGCGCCGCACGTCGGCGGGTCGATCGTCGACGTGGTCGCCCAGACGAGCACACCGGTCGCGCCCCGGTCGACGGCCAAGGTGGAGCTGCCGCCCGGAAGCCGTGATGCCATCATGGCCGGCCTCGAACGGGTCGTCACCACCGAGGAGGGCACGGCGTACCCAGCCTTCGTCGGGTTCCCACTGTCGACATTCCGCGTGGCCGGCAAGACGGGCACGGCCGAGGTCAACACCAAGCAGGACACGGCCCTGTTCGTGGGCCTCGGCCCCGTCGAGGACCCGCGCTACGTGGTGACGGCGGTGCTCGAGGAAGCCGGGTTCGGCTCCGCCGCCGCCGCGCCGGTCGTGCGGCGGGTGTTCGACGGCATCGTCGGCATCGCGCCCCGGTCGGTCTCCCGGACGGCGGCGCGCGACTGATGGCGACTCGCCTTCAAACCCGCTCGGGATCGGGCACCGGGCTGTGGCGCCGTATCGACGTCGTCCTCGTCGCGTCCGTGCTCTGCCTCGTCGGTGTCGGCCTGTTGATGATCTACTCGTCGACCCGCCAGAAGCAGTTGGCCGCCGGGCTCGACCCGCAGAACTTCCTCAAGCGCCAAGCCCTGTTCCTCGTGATCGGCGTGGTCGTCATGCTGGCGGCGACGCTCATCGACTACCGCGAGCTGCGCGACGTGGCGCCGATCATCTGGGTGGGGACGGTCATCGTGCTGCTCGGCGTGTTCACGCCCTTGGGCTCGACGACCCGGGGCACGCAGGCCTGGTACCAGGTGGGACCGTTCAACTTCGAGCCCTCGGAGGTGGCGAAGATCGCGGTCATCGTGGTGTTGGCGGCGTTCCTCTCCGCCCATCGCGGCGCGCTCGAGACGCCCCAGATCGGCTTCGCCCTCGCGATCGCGGCAATACCGATGGCGATCATCTACCTCCAGCCCGACCTGGGGACCTGCCTTGTCTTCGTCGCCGTGTTGATGGGGATGTTCCTCGTCGCCGGCGCCCGCCCCCGCCACATCGCCGCCCTCACCGCCGTGGGCGTGATCGCGGTCGTGGCGGTGTTCCAGCTGGGGATACTCAAGAGCTACCAGCTCGACCGGCTGTCGGCGTTCCTCGACCCAGCCGGCGACCCGCAACGCTCGGCCTACAACCTGCGCCAGTCCCAGATCGCCATCGCCGCCGGCGGGGTCACCGGCCGGGGCGTCTTCCAGGGGACGCAGACGAACCTGTCGTTCGTGCCCGAGCAGCACACGGACTTCATCTTCACCGCCGTCGGGGAGGAGCTGGGCTTCATCGGGGCCAGCACCCTGCTCGCCCTGTTCGGGCTGGTGCTGTGGCGCACGTGGCGAGCAGCCAGCCTGGCCCGGGACGAGTTCGGCACCCTCATCTGCGTGGGGGTGCTGGCGATGCTCGTGTTCCAGGTCTTCGAGAACGTGGGCATGACCATGGGCATCACTCCCATCACCGGCATCCCGCTGCCTTTCGTATCCTACGGTGGGTCGTCGATGGTCGCCTGTTTCCTGGGCATCGGCCTCGTGCTGAACGTCCATATGCGCCGGTACTCGTAGAGCGGCGCCGGAAAGGGGCCGGATGACCCTTTGGTCGACGGGCACGCTGTCGCTATAGTTGGGCCCGTCCTCATGAACTCCCTCTGGCCGCGGGTCCTACCGCTTCTGGCCAAGGTTCGGGTGCTCGGCCGGCTCGTTGGCGGCAGTCGCGGGGTGTGGGCTCGTCCGCCCCTCTTCCGCACCGTTGCTGCCCACCGGGCGTGGTCATCGCTCCCGTCACCTGGCAGCCATCCAGCACCGGTGCTGTCGGGTGCCCAGCTTTCGTTCGCATATCGCCGCCCCCAGGCCGGCGCGACCTGCCACCACCGCTCGGTGGTGGGCCGGTTGCCGTCGCCCCGGCGCGGCGCGCCACCGGGTCCCGCCCGCGGCGCCAGCATGTTGAGAAGGGACGTCTCCCATGTCCGATCCCTCGGCCTCCACCGACGGCACCAGCGCCGCGCCCGCTCCTGCGGTGGCTGGGCCCGCGCCCGCGCCCGCTCCTGCTCCCGCCTCGCCGGCCGGCGACGGGTCGGCGTCGGAGTCGGAGCCGCGCGCATCGGCTG
>JBOGIC010000575.1:0-2707 GCA_050744985.1 Acidimicrobiales bacterium | reverse complement strand
CGAAGATCCGCTTGACCCGGCCGTAGCGCACCCGGTGGACCTCCCCGATGTCGAACATCAGCGATACCCGCTCGAGCTCGGAGATGGGCAGCTTGCCGAGCCACTCGTCGAAGCACAGCGACAACGTGCGCACCCGGATCCCGCGCTCGTGCAGGTCGCCCGCCTGGCTGACGATGGTGTCGTCGAGCTGGGCCGTCCGGTCGAGCACGATGGCCGTCGCCCGGGTTCTCGCCACCAGGTCGACGAGCGGCCGTACCTCCGGGCCCGCGGCCGACGCGTCCGCCGGCGACAGCACGGCGACGACGACGGCAGGCCGCTCCGGCGCCGCGGCCAGCTCGTCACTCAGCTCGGAGGCCTCGTCGATCCCGGCGACGACGACGAGCCGATCACGCTGGGCGTCGCGCAAGTGGCCGTCGTGGGCCAGCGCCGCGCAGAGGACATAGAGGGGGAGGAGGAGGGCGGGAGTGCTGAAGATCACGAACCGGGGCAGGAGGCCTGACCCCAGCGCCAGTTGCAGCAGCGAGATGATCACGGCGGCGACGGCGGTCGACGCAAGCGTCGCCACCACGGCCTGGCGGCGGGTGCGGGTGGTGTCGGGTAGGCCGACCGCGTACGCCGCGAGGAGGAGCAGGCCGATGTAGGCGAGCGACCAGGCGAAGCGGAACGACGACGTGTAGTCGTAGCCGTGGTTGACCGCATGCGCCTTGCCCAGCCCCAGGACCGCCGCGGCCGTCCCCGCCACGAGCAGGATGCGCGCGAAACGCCTCACCTGTACTAGATCGACCTGACGCGGGGTCGCATTGAGCGCGACTTCAGCCCTGGTACGGCGGCAGCAGGGAGGCGAGGGCGAAGTCCGGCGTGCTGGCGCGGATCAGCGCCCTGAGAGGGGTGCCGCGGCGGGACGGATGGCGCAGCCGGCGGAGGCCGCACCCGGCCACGACGGTCAGGCGGGCGGCGGCCCCGGCGAGGCGGGAGCGGGCCCGCCAGTAGCGGACGCGGCTGGCATGGAGGAGCACCGCCGTGGCGACCGGCGCCGACGCGGCACAGACGCCGCCGACGTGCACGCCGACCACGCCGGGGAACTGGACGAGCGGCCCGAGGGTACGCACGCGGTCGCACAGGTCGACGTCCTCGACGTAGAGCGGGTAGGACTCGTCGAATCCGCCGACCCGGCGGATGGCCCACGCCCAAATGCAGACCAGTGCCCCGGTCATCACGTCGACGGTCCGCATCTCGTCCGATCGAGGCGCGTGTCGGCGCCCGTCAGGTCCTCCACGGCCTGCCGCCAGAAGCTCGGACGGCGGGCGGTGTTGGACTGGAGGGAGCCGTCGGCGTTCCGCAGCTGGCCGGTCCAGGCGACGGCCTCGGAGGAGGCGCCCTCGTCGATCAGCCGGAGGAGCTGGTCGGCGTCGACCACGACATCGGGGTTCACGAATGTGACGACATCGGTCCTGGACGCGGCGAACCCGGCGTTGGAGCCGGCCGCGAACCCCACGTTGCGGCCTGGGTCGACGACGACGATGGGGAACGACCCGCCTTTGGCCAGATCGGACGCGGTGCCGCTGCAGTCCACGACGATGAGCCGGCTCCCAGGGCGCTGCTCGGCGACGCCGGCAAGGCTCGCGTGGAGCCGGCGAATGCTGTTCTCGCTGCGGTAGTTGACCGTGACCAGGTCGATCGAAGAACACGCCGTCGCCGTGTGCCGCCCCACGCGTGAATTGTCGGCCTGGTCCGCTGCGTTCTGGAGCGCTACCTCGCCCGGTCCCGGCTGAGCACGTTGGCCAGGAACTGGCCGGTGTAGGACTCCCGGGTCTTGGCCACCACCTCGGGCGATCCCTCGACCACGACGGTGCCGCCGCCGTCGCCGCCCTCGGGGCCGAGGTCGATGATCCAGTCGGCCGACTTGATCACGTCGAGGTTGTGCTCGATGACGACCACCGTGTTGCCCTGGTCGACGAGGCGGGAGAGCACGGTGAGCAACTTGCGGATGTCCTCGAAGTGCAGGCCGGTGGTGGGCTCGTCGAGGATGTAGATGGTGTGGCCGGTCGAGCGCTTCGACAGCTCGCTGGCCAGCTTGACCCGCTGGGCCTCGCCGCCGGACAGGGTGGGCGCCGGTTGGCCCAGCCGCACGTAGCCCAGGCCCACGTCGACCAGAGTCTGCATGTGGCGGGCGATCGAGGGCTGGTTGGCGAAGAACTCGAGCGCCTCCTCGCACGAAAGGTCGAGCACCTCGGCGATGTTCTTGCCCTTGAACGTGATGTCGAGCGTGTCGCGGTTGTACCGGGCGCCCTTGCAGACCTCGCAGGGCACATAGACGTCGGGCAGGAAGTGCATCTCGATCTTGATCGTGCCGTCGCCCGCACAGGCCTCGCAGCGGCCGCCCTTGACGTTGAACGAGAACCGGCCCGGTTGGTACCCGCGCACGCGGGCCTCCTGGGTCTGGCTGAACAGCTTGCGTACCTGGTCGAACACGCCGGTGTACGTCGCCGGGTTGGACCGCGGCGTGCGCCCGATGGGCGACTGGTCGATGCCGATGATCTTGTCGAGGAACTCGTCGCCCTCGATCCGCTTGTGCCGGCTGGGCACGATCTTCGAGCGGTAGATCCGCTGCATCAGGGCCCGGTGGAGGATGTCGTTGACCAGCGTCGACTTCCCCGAGCCCGACACGCCGGTCACGCACACGAAGCAACCCAGCGGGACCTCGACG
>JBOGIC010000574.1:0-2187 GCA_050744985.1 Acidimicrobiales bacterium | reverse complement strand
CGCTGTTCCGGCCGATCAAGTACTCGCTGTTCCCGCCCCTCGGCCTGGCCACGTTGGCGGCGTACCTGCCCGACGACGCGACCGTCACCATCGAGGACGAGCACGTCGAGCGCCTCCGTCTCGACGACGATCCGGAGCTGATCGTGATCCAGGCCTACATCACGTCCGCCCGGCGTGCGTACGAGCTGGCCGACCACTACCGCCGGCGCGGGGCCCATGTCGCCATCGGCGGGCTCCACCCCACGTCACTACCGGACGAAGCCGCGGCCCACGCCGACACCGTCTTCATCGGGCCGGGCGAGGACACGTGGCCGCGCTTCCTCGCCGACCTCCACGCCGGCACACCGGCGCCGCGCTACACGTCGACCGTCCGCACGCTGCGAGGCCTCCCGCCGGTGCGGCGGGATCTCATCAAGCGAGGGCTCTACCTCGTCCCCAACTCGATCGTCGTCTCGCGGGGCTGCCCCCATTCGTGCGACTTCTGCTACAAGGACGCGTTCTTCGAGGGCGGCCGGTCGTTCTACACCCAGACCGTCGAGGACGCGCTGGCCGAGATCGACCGTCTGCCCGGGCGCCACCTGTACTTCCTCGACGACCACCTGTTCGGCAACCGGCGCTTTGCCCGTGAGCTGTTCGCCGGTATGGCCGGGATGCGGCGGCTGTGGCAAGCGGCGGGGACGGTCAACTCGATCCTGCGACCGGAGCTCCTCGAGGCGGCCGTCGCCTCCGGGCTGCGGAGCCTGTTCGTCGGTTTCGAGACGATCAGCACGAAGAACCTCGCCGACCACAACAAGCGCCAGAACCTCAACAAGGACTACGCGGCCGCGATCCGACGCCTCCACGACCTCGGCGTGATGGTGAACGCGAGCTTCGTCTTCGGAATGGACGACGACGACCCGAGCGTCTTCGACCGGACGGTGGAGTGGGCGGTCGAGCACGGCGTCGAGACGGCGACGTTCCACATCCTTACGCCCTACCCGGGCACCGGCCTCTACGGGCGCATGGCGGCGGAGGGCCGTCTCCTGCACTCGGACTGGGACCTCTACGACACCCGCCACGCCGTCTTCCGGCCGGCCCGCATGAGCGGGGAGGCGCTCGAGGACGGTTACTGGCGGGCCTACCGGGACTTCTACTCCTGGCGCAACATCGCCCGGGGGGCGGCGACCAAGGACACGTGGCTCGCCCGCGGCCGCCACGTCGCGTACTCGGCCGGCTGGAAGAAGTTCGAGCGCGTCTGGGACGCCGTCATCGGGGCGCGACGGCTCGCGTTCGCGCTCCCGGCCCTCGAGGGCGTGCTGTCCGGCCTGGGCCGTGTCCGTCCCGAGCCCGTGGTGGCGGGCACCGATGTCGCCGAGACCGACGGCGAGCCCGTTCGATTTCTCACCCGCCGCAATGCCGGCGCGATCGCGGAGCCGGCGCGTCGTTGAACGGCGGGGACGCCTACGATCTGGCTCCATGGTGAAGCTGATCCAGAAATGGTGGCGCTACATGACCGCCGCCCTCACGGGGAAGTTCAACGAGCGGGCGGACCCCAAGGTCCAGCTCGAGCAGGCGATCATGGAGGCGCAGGACCAGCACCGGCGCCTTGTCGAGCAGGCGGCCAACGTGATCGCCAACCAGAAGCAGGCCGAGATGCGGCTCAACCGATCGATGGAAGAGCTGGAGAAGCTCAACGGCCTGGCCCGGCAGGCCGTGCGGATGGCCGACGACGCGACCCGGCAGGGGAACGCGCCGAAAGCGCTCGAGTACACGCAGTCGGCGGAGGCCTTCGCCAACCGGCTCATCGCCGTCGAGAAGGACGTCGAGTCGCTCAAGACCCTGTCGCTGCAGTCGGCCCAGGCCGCCGACCAGGCGAAGGCGGCGGTGCAGCAGAACTCCACGGTGCTGCAGCGCAAGCTGTCCGACCGCCAGAAGCTGTTGAGCCAGCTCGACCAGGCGAAGATGCAGGAGCAGGTCAACAAGGCCATGGCCAGCCTCAGCGAGCAGGTCGGCCAGGACGTCCCGACCTTCGACGAGGTGCAGCAGAAGATCGAAGCGCGCTACGCCAAGGCGCTGGGCCATGCCGAGCTGGCCGGGCAGTCGGTCGAGAACCGCATGCTGGAGGTCGAGCAGGCCCAGATGTCCGTCGAGGCTCAGGCCCGGCTCGACACGATTCGCGAGCAGCTGGGCATCGCGCCCGCCACCGGC